>NZ_JBEXOS010000004.1:51109-202025 GCF_040611655.1 Streptomyces sp. NPDC006552 | reverse complement strand
ACCCCCGGCTCACCGCCCCGCCCCCGCCGTATCCCCCGCACCCCCGTCCCCCGCAAGGGATCGGGGCTCCGTCGTATCCGCCGGGGCCGTGGACGGCGTCCTGGCGTCGGTTACCGCAGTTCCTTCGGCGGCGTCCGCTCGCCGTCCACCTTCTCCACCCGCTCCAGCTCGCCCCAGACCACGTACCGGTACCGCGAGGTGTAGACCGGCGTGCACGTCGTCAGCGTGATGTAGTGGCCGGCCTTCTTCACGCCGGACTCCTTGGGGATGCGCCCCAGCACGTCCACGTTGTACTTCGTCGTCTCCGGGAGGATGTCGTAGACCTTGTAGACGTACCACGCGTCCCGGGACTCGTAGACGATCGCGTCGCCCTTCTCGATCTTGTCGATGTTGTGGAACTTGGCGCCGTGCCCGTCACGGTGCGCGGCCAGCGAGAAGTTCCCCTCCTTGCCGCTGGTCGGCAGCGTGGCCTTGACCGGGTCCGTGTAGTACCCGGCGACGCCGTCGTTGAGGACCTTGGACGACGTGCCCTTCTCGACCAGCACCTCGCCCTTGCTCATCGACGGCACGTGCAGGAAGCCGATGCCGTCCTTGGTGTCCAGGGCGCCCGGGCCGGTCTGCCGGGACCAGTGGTCGCGGACCTTGTCCCCCTGCTTGTGCGCGGCCCGGTCGGCCACCACGTTCGTCCACCACAGCGAGTAGACGACGAACAGGCCGAGCAACAGGCCGCCCGTGATGAGCAGTTCACCGAAGACACTGACGGCGGTCGCGATGCGCCCGCGGCGGGGCGGGGGCGAGGCGGCCTTCGTGTCGGCCTCTTCCTCGTGGTCGGTCGTCGCTGCCACTGCCTGTTGCCCCGTCCCTGTGCCCGATGTGCCCGTTGCCGCCGCCCGCTCACCCGACGAGCGCGTCCGGCTTGCCCTCGCTGCGCGGCCGCTCCTCGACCATCTTGCCCCAGACGATCATCCGGTACGTACTGGTGAACTCCGGCGTACAGGTCGTCAGCGTGATGTAGCGGCCCGGCGTGGTGAAGCCGGAACCGACCGGGACCGGATTGATCACCGCCGTGTTCGAGGGAGGCGTCTGCGGCAGGATGCTCGCCATCTTGTACACGTAGTACGTGTCCTGCGTCTCGACCACGATCGGGTCGCCGGGCCGCAGGCGGTTGATGTAGCGGAACGGCTCGCCATGGGTGTTGCGGTGCCCCGCCAGCGCGAAGTTCCCCGTCTTCGCGTCGGGCATCGCGGTCGGAATGCTGTCCTTGTCGTAGTGCCCGACCATGCCCTTGTCGAGGACCTTCGTCTTGCTGATCCCTTCCGCGATCGGCACGACGACGTCCAGCTTCGGAATGGAGAGGATCGCGAAGCCCTGCCCGGGCTCGAATGAGTCCGGCTTCCCCTTGCCGCTGGCCCAGTCGTCCTCGAGGTGGTGCCGGGCGTTGCCGGCGAGGTTGTGGGCCCGGATGTTGGACCACCACAGCTGGTACGTGACGAACAGCAGCATCAGCACCCCGATGCTGATGAAGACCTCGCCGATCGCACGGCTCACGAGGACCCCGGCGGTGGGTTTGGCGGCCCGCGCGGCCCGTCGCGCCTCGACCCGCGTGAGCGGCTTCCCACCGTCCTCCGCGGCAGCGGACGGTGGCGCGCCTGACGCCCGCCGTCTGCCGCCCCCGCCCTTCTTGGCGGCCCTGCGGCGCGCGGCGCGGCCTTCGGCAGGGACGGGCGCCCCGGACTCCGGTTCGGTCTCGCGCTCCGGGTCGCCGCCGGGTTCCGCCGTCGGCTCGGGCTCCACTATTCGCCGCGTGTCGGCGGTCCGCAGCGCCACGGTCTGATCGTCCCGCACGGGCGCCTGCCGCCCGGCCGGGGCCCCGCCGTACCAGTCCTGCGCGTACCCCTCGGGGTCGTACCACTCCGGTTCCGGCTCGCCGCGCTCCGGCCCCCCTGCCGCCTCCTGCTGCGCCTCCTCCGCCCGGAACCACGGCGACGGATGCTGCCCCGGCAGCGGATCGTTCAGCGGGTCGTCGAGGCCCCTGACGGCGTCCTCGAACCCACCGGCGCCGTCCTGCTCAGGGCGCAGCGCGGTCACGCCGAGGCCCTGCCCACGACCGGTGCGAGCCCGGCCGAGCGGCCCACCGCCTCCTTGTCCCCGCACGCGGCGAGCCAGTTCGCCAGCATCAGGTGCCCGTACTCGGTAAGGACGGACTCCGGGTGGAACTGGACGCCTTCGACGGGCAGTTCGCGGTGGCGCAGCCCCATCACGATGCCGTCCTCGGTCCGCGCGGTCACCTCCAGCGCGTCCGGCACGGTGTCCGGCTCGGCCGCCAGCGAGTGGTAGCGGGTCGCGGTGAACGGGTCGGGCAGCCCCGCGAAGACGCCGCCGCCCGCGTGCCGCACCAGCGACGTCTTGCCGTGCAGCAGCTCCGGCGCCCGGCCCACCACACCGCCGTACGCGACCTGCATCGACTGCATGCCGAGGCAGACACCGAAGACGGGGACGCCGCTCGCCGCGCAGTGCCGCACCATCTCGATGCAGACACCGGCCTGCTCGGGGGCGCCGGGGCCCGGGCTGAGGAGCACACCGTCGAAGCCGTCCTGGGCGTGCGCCGGGCTCACCTCGTCGTTGCGCAGCACCTCGCACTCGGCGCCCAGCTGGTACAGGTACTGGACGAGGTTGAAGACGAAGCTGTCGTAGTTGTCGACGACGAGAATGCGGGTCCTGCGGGTCTCTCCGGTCTCACGCGTGCTCACTGGCCGTCCACCGTCACATCGTTGAAGGGCAGCAACGGCTCGGCCCACGGGAAGACGTACTGGAAGAGGACGTAGACCACGGCCAGGGCCAGCACGATCGAGATCGCCGCCCTCAGCCACGCGTTCCCCGGCAGATGCCGCCAGATCCAGCCGTACATGCCGGTCGCTCCCCTTTGACAGTTCCAACGCCCTCGCCGCACGGCTCAGCCGTCGCCGTACGCCACCAGACTAACGGCGCAGGGCCTCCGGTTTCCCGGCCTCCACGGGCTGAGTGGCATCCAAATGCGCCCAGACGATCAGCCGGTGGCTGTGCCCCCACTCCGGCTCGCAGGTGGTCAGGGTCAGATAGCGGCCCGGCCGCGTGTACCCGGAGGCGCGCGGCACGGGGTCGACCACCGCCACATCGCCGGGCAGCGTCGTGTGCGGCCCCTTGTCGATCCGGTACGTGAACCAGGTGGTCCCGTCGGTCAGCACCACGGCGTCCCCCGGCCGCAGCCGGGGGAAGTCCTTGAACGGGTCCCCGTACGTGCGCCGGTGCCCGGCCACCGCGAAGTTGCCTTGCTGTCCCAGCCGCGCCGTGCCGGAGTAGTGGCCGAGCCCCTTCTTCAAGGTCCCGCCCTTCGTGTCCTCAAGGACGGGCTTGTTCCACGTGAAACCAAGCCGCGGGATGTACATCACGGCGAACGGCTCGCCGTCCTTGTACGCGGCCGGCCGCGGCGGCGAGGACGGGGCCGAGGGAGGAGGCGCTGTGGCGACCGGACGCTTGGCCCACTGGTCCTGGAGGTCGTCGATCTGCCGGTTCATCGCGCTGTCGGCCTGCACACCGGTCCAGAACAGCACATAGACGACGAACAGCACGATCACGGCGCCCACGGTGATGCACAGCTCGCTCGCCGTCCGGACGACGGCCCGCACCGAGACCCGCACCGACACCGACGGCCTCCCCCGTCCCGGGTGTTGCCGCACCGGCTTCGCGTGGTGGAAAGGGTGTTACTGCACCGGCGCCGCGTAGTGGAGATCCACTGTGCCCGAGTACGCGGGAAGAGTCACCGCCCCGTCGTCCTCCACTTTCCAGCCGAGCCCGTACGCGTTGACGTAGAGCATGTAGTTCTGGATCTCGGGGGAGGCCGCGACGGCCTGCTTCAGCTTCTCCGGGTCACCGACCGCGGTGATCTTGTACGGGGGCGAGTAGACGCGGCCCTGGAGGATCAGGGTGTTGCCCACGCAGCGCACGGCGGAGGTGGAGATGAGGCGCTGGTCCATCACCTTGACCCCCTTGGCGCCGCCGTGCCACAGGGCGTTGACCACGGCCTGGAGGTCCTGCTGGTGGATGACCAGGTCGTTGGGCTGGGGCTCGGGGTAGCCGGGGAGCTTGGCGGTGGCGTTCGGCGGGGCGTCGTCGAGCGTGACGGAGACGGCCTGCCCCTTGAGCTTCTTCGTCCCCGAGGCCTTCTCCAGGCCGTCCAGCTTCTCGTCCTCGGCCCTGGTCGAACCGTCGTCCCGCTCGGCCAGCGCCTCGACGTCCTTCCGCACCCCGCTGTTGCCCTCTTCCAGCTCCTTGTTCTTGTGGCTGCGCTCCAAGATGAGGTCGGAGAGCTTCAACAAGGACGTATCCGTACGGATATTGGTGCCCTTGGCCGTATTGAAACTGGTGAAGAAGATGAGCCCGGCGAGGGCGAAGACGCCCACGGTGAGCAGGCGCACGGGCCGCAGGCGCCCGCGCGGGGGCCTGTTGTCGGGTTCGGCAGAATTGCTCAACGTACCCGTATCTCCTTCGACGCCGCGGAAGCACTACGCTAACGGACGCCCGGGGGAGTGTTCGGATTCGTCAAAGCTTCCGCTTGTACGCTGCCCCGGAGCCAGCCCACGTCCCCTGCGCGGCCACGCAGCGCATCGACAGGAGAAACCCTCGTGCCGAAGTCACGTATCCGCAAGAAGGCCGACTACACGCCGCCGCCGGCGTCGAAGCAGGCAGCCAATATCAAGCTGACCAACCGTGGCTGGGTGGCCCCGGTGATGCTCGCCATGTTCCTCATCGGGCTCGCCTGGATCGTGGTCTTCTACGTGACCGACGGTTCGCTGCCGATCGACGCCCTCGGCAACTGGAACATCGTCGTGGGCTTCGGCTTCATCGCCGCGGGCTTCGGCGTCTCCACCCAGTGGAAGTAGCCCGTACCCGGGACCACCGCTTCCCACCAGCTCTGCCCCGAGCTATCCACTGAGTTATCCACAGGTTTTCCACATGGGGAAAAGGTCAGACGATCTGTGGATAACCCTCTGGGTGTTGACGCCGGTGTGACCGGCGAGGACACGCTCGGTCATCTGTTCGCCCCTTGTCCTTCCTGGGAAAACCCAGCTCAGGGACGAGGGGCACAGTTGTTCTCCACCGCATGCACAGGAACCGGCACTCGCTGTGGACAACGCCGGTCACCATCGGTGGCCGACCTGGCTCAAGTGAGCTGACCCGTCCGTACCACGACGGTGACCAGCACGGCGACGAGGACCACCGCACAGGCCCCGAACTGCACGAGGGCGCGGCGCTCCCGGGGCGCGTGCACCATCGCGTACCCGACGACGAGACCGCCGACGAGGCCGCCGATGTGGGCCTGCCAGGCGATGTTGAAGGACGGGGTGAAGGTGAAGATCAGGTTGATCACGAGCATGGCGACGAGCGGGCGCAGGTCGAAGTTGAGCCGCCGCATCAGGATGCCCGTCGCACCGATGAGCCCGAAGATCGCTCCGGAGGCGCCGAGCGACTGCTCGGCGGGGTCGGCGAGCAGATAGGTCAGCGCGCTGCCCGCGAGCCCGGAGACGACATAAAGGGCAAGGTAACGGGCGCGGCCGAGCGCGGCTTCCAGCGGCCCGCCGATCCACCACAGGCTCAGCATGTTGAACCCGAGGTGGAAGAAGCCGCCGTGCAGGAACATCGCGGTCAGCAGCCGGTACCACTGCCCCTCGGCGACGCCCTGCGGTTCGCTCATCCCGGGCACGAAGGCGTGGCCGAGCATCTCGAACCGGAAGGCGAACATGTCCCCGGCCGTCTGCTGCACCACGAACGCGGCCAGGCAGAGCCCGATCAGGACCTTCGTGATCAGGCGCGGGTCCGCGGTGACCGTGCCGCCGGCCACGGTCCGCGGCTGGTTGGCACCGGGCGCGTGCCCGGTGCCGGAACCCCCGCGGACACAGTCCGGGCACTGGAATCCGACCGAGGCGCTGACCATGCACGCGGGACAGATGGGCCGCTCGCACCGGACGCAGCGGATGCCGGTCTGCCGGTCCGGATGCCGGTAGCAGCCAGGCAGCTCCTGAGCGTCCTGCGGTTCCTGCGGGCTGCCGGGCGCCTGATCCATGACGGTCGTCCCCTCGGATGGTGCGGTGCTCGTGCGCGGGCGTCGCCGCCCTCGGACAACGCGGCGCCCCGCTCATCCTTACGGACGGGCGGGGCGAATTGGTTCCCTCGACGGCCGCCGGATCGCGTCAGCGGGTCTCCACCACGACGGATTCGATGACCACGTCCGTGACGGGACGGTCGGTCCGTGGGTTCGTCGGCGTGGTGGCGATGGCGTCGACCACCTTCTGCCCGGCCGGGTCGACCACCTCACCGAAGATGGTGTGCTTGCGGGTCAGCCAGTTCGTCGACGAGACGGTGATGAAGAACTGCGACCCGTTCGTCCCCGGACCGGCGTTCGCCATGGCCAGCAGATACGGCTTGGTGAAGGCCAGATCGGGGTGGAACTCGTCCGCGAACTGGTACCCCGGCCCGCCCGTGCCGTTGCCCAGCGGATCGCCGGCCTGGATCATGAAGCCGGCGATCACGCGGTGGAAGACCGTGCCGTCGTAGAGCGGCGCATTCGTCTTCTCACCGGTCTCCGGGTCGGTCCATTCCCGCTCGCCCTTGGCGAGTTCCACGAAGTTCTTGACCGTCTTGGGCGCGTGGTTCGGCAGGAGCCTGACCTCGATGTCGCCCAGGTTGGTCTTGAGGGTGGCGTACAGCTGCTCGGCCACGGTCTGCCTTCCGTCGTCTTCGGTGCCCTGCCGATCCTCCCACGGCCCGGTCGGGCCCCGGAGGTTTCAGCTGGGCGGAACCGGTCTACTCGTTACGGAAGAGGCGCGGCCCGCCACCATCCGTGGCACTGTCGTCGCCAGGCCCTTTGTTGCTCTTATTAAGTCCTGGCAAGCCTTTCCACCGCATTGACAGTTCTGGCAGGCATGATCCGTAAAAGGGTGGAAAGGTGAAAACCCTGTACGCCACCGAGGAGGAGGATCCCGTGACCCGCATTGACAGCGTGCGCGCCGCGACCGGCTCGGCGAAGGACAGCGTGCTGCACGCCGCGGACGTGGTGGCGCCCTACGCAGAGACGGCCAAGGACCGTGCGACGCAGTACGCGCACGAAGCGCGCGTCGTGCTCGGCCCCAAGGTCTCGCAGGCCGCCCAGCAGGCGCGCGCCCAGTACGGCGCCCACCTGGCCCCGCGTCTCGAGCAGGCGCGCACGCATGTCCCGCCGAAGGTCGACCAGGCCGCCCACGAGGCAGCCGTCCGCACCCGCCAGGCCGCCCGGCAGGCCGCCGAGTACTCGAAGCCGCGCCTCGAACAGGCCGTGGCCTCCGCCCAGCCGGTGCGCGAGGAGGCGACCGCCCGCAGCGTCGCCGCGCTCGCCGCACTGCGCGGGCAGGTCTCCCCCAAGGAGATCCAGAAGCTCGTCCGCAAGCACGAGCGCCGGGCCCGCGCGGGTCGCCTCGCCAAGGGCGTGGCCGTCCTGAGCCTCGTGGCCGGTGGCGCGTTCGTCGCCTGGAAGTGGTGGGACAAGCAGGCCAACCCGGACTGGCTGGTCGAACCGCCGGCCGCCACCGAGGTCCCGGACGGCGCCCCGCTCACCTCCGTCGACGGCACCGGCCAGGACATCCTCGACCCGGAGGTCCAGGCCAAGCAGGCCGAGGCCGAGTCCGACCAGGAAGACACCCACTGACCGGTGCGGCCTGGTGCGGCCCATCCATCGGTACGCGCGTCCCGCCCCGGTAGCGGGTCCGCGTCCCGCCGGCACCGGCAGCGCGTCCCGTCAGCACCGAGTACGACGAAGCCCCTCCCACCAGGTAGTACCTGGCCGGAGGGGCTTCGGGCTGTGGAGCCTAGGGGAGTCGAACCCCTGACATCTGCCATGCAAAGACAGCGCTCTACCAACTGAGCTAAGGCCCCGAAAACGGTGCACCCCACCGAAGGAAGGCCCCTCGGGCGAGCACGCGGACCAGAGTACCGGGTCTCCCCCCGGATCTCGCAAAAGGATTGGGGGTCCCGGCGGGCGACCACTCTCCGTAAGATGCCCCACGTGCTTCGCGGCAGCGAAGCACCGTATTGGGGAAGCGATGGGGAGACGCAATGGACGCCGCACAGCAGGAAGCTACCGCAAGAGCCCGGGAGCTCCAGCGCAGCTGGTACGGAGAGCCGCTGGGGGCGCTCTTCCGTCGGCTGATCGAGGATCTCGGACTCAACCAGGCCCGCCTGGCCGGCGTCCTCGGACTCTCCGCTCCCATGCTCTCCCAGCTGATGAGCGGCCAGCGCGCCAAGATCGGCAACCCCGCCGTGGTGCAGCGCGTCCAGCTTCTGCAGGACCTCGCAGGTCAGGTCGCCGACGGCAGTGTCAGCGCGGCCGAGGCCACCGAGCGCATGGACGAGATCCGGAAGTCGCAGGGCGGCTCCGTACTCACCAACACCGGCCAGACCGCCTCCGGTTCGGGCGCCCCGACCGTGAAGCGCGTGGTGCGGGAGATCCAGTCCCTGCTGCGCTCCGTCTCCGCGGCCGGCGACATCATCGACGCCGCGGACTCCCTCGCCTCCACCCACCCGGAACTGGCAGAGTTCCTCCGGGTCTACGGCGCCGGCCGCACCTCCGACGCCGTCGCCCACTACCAGGCGCACCAGAGCTGACTCCGGGCGGACACAGCACTGGTTCCGGCTCCGGGGCCGCCACCGTGGGCGGTCGCGGGGCGGAGCGGACATCCTCGGCTGATGTCCGTACGGGCCGTCGGCAGCGCGGGCCCGGGAGGGGAGCGTCGCACGAGCATGGGTGAGGTCTTCGCCGGCCGGTACGAACTGGCCGACCCGATCGGTCGCGGGGGAGTCGGCGCGGTATGGCGGGCCTGGGATCACCGGCGCCGCCGCTATGTCGCGGCCAAGGTCCTCCAGCAGAGCGACGCCCACACACTCCTGCGCTTCGTGCGCGAACAGGCACTGCGCATCGACCATCCCCATGTCCTCGCCCCGGCGAGCTGGGCCGCGGACGACGACAAAGTCCTGTTCACCATGGACCTGGTCGCCGGTGGCTCGCTGGCCCACCTGATCGGCGACTACGGACCGCTCCCACCGCCGTTCGTCTGCGTCCTGCTCGACCAGCTCCTCTCCGGGCTGTCGGCCGTGCACGCCGAAGGGGTGGTGCACCGCGACATCAAGCCCGCCAACATCCTGCTCGCGGCCACCGGCACCGGCCTGCCTCATCTGCGCCTCTCCGACTTCGGCATCGCGATGCGCAAGGGCGAGCCCCGCCTCACGGAGACCAACTATGTGGTGGGCACCCCCGGTTACTTCGCCCCCGAGCAGGCGAGCGGCGCCGAGCCCGACTTCCCCGCCGACCTCTTCGCCGCGGGCCTGGTCGCCCTCTACCTCCTCGAAGGCGCCAAGCCGGACGCCCGCGCCCTGATCGAACACTTCGCGGACCACGGCACACCCAGTGCCCCGGCGGGCGTCCCCGGCCCGCTGTGGAGCGTCCTGGCCGGCCTGCTGCAACCTGATCCCGAAGCGCGCTTCCGTACCGCCACGGGCGCACGCAAGGCCCTTCTCGCCGCCTCCGAACTCCTTCCGGAGCCCGGCCCCGACGACGAACTGATCGAGGTCTTCGATCAACTCGGCCCGCTGCCCCCGGGATTCGGCCCGAGCGGTCCGGCCGTACGGGGCCGCCGGGCGCGTCCGCTGCATGGCACGGGGAGCACACCTACCCGGCCCGCTCCTCTTGGCTATGGGGCCGAGGGGGCAGAGCGGTGGGTGGAGCCAGAGCGATGGGTGGAGCCAGGGCAGCGGGTGGGGCCAGAGCAGCGGGTGGAGCCAGAGCTGCGGGTGGAGGGTGACGCGGAGTTTGGGGCGAGCGTTGGGGCGGGGAGTGGAGTAGGGGCCGAACCGGGGGGTGAAGCCGGGGTGGGATCGGGGGAGGGGTCGGAATCCGGTCCTGGCCTCTGGGCCCCCGGCTCCGCGTCCCCGTCCCCGTCCACGTCCACGTCCCCAGGCGCATTCGAGTCGGTGGCCGCATCCTCGACTGAGCCTCCGCCTCCGCCCGTGCCTGCGGCTGCCTCGACGACTGATCCAGGGTTGCCCGGCGCCGACTCCGGCTCCCGCGTCG
This sequence comes from Streptomyces sp. NPDC006552, assembly GCF_040611655.1. Lineage (NCBI taxonomy): Bacteria > Bacillati > Actinomycetota > Actinomycetes > Kitasatosporales > Streptomycetaceae > Streptomyces > Streptomyces sp. NPDC006552. The sequence goes on along the minus strand of NZ_JBEXOS010000004.1, from coordinate 191,890 downwards.
GCGCCGGGACTGGTTCCGGGGCTGGTTCCGGGCGCCCAGGAGTGGCCGACTTCGGTGCCGGTGCCGGGCACCCCGAGGCGTTCCGCTCCGGGACTGGCGCTGGACCCCAGCATCCGGGGACGTCCAACTCCCGCACCGGTTCCCGGCATCCCGGGACGACCGGCCCCGGGGCCGGCTTCCAGCAACCCGGGATATCCGACCCCAACACCAGCTACGGGCTCCCAGGGCCGACGACGGGCGCCAAGCCACCGGCGGAGACGCCATCCATCCCGCCCCTGACCTCGATGTCGGAGACGGGCAGCTTCCATCTCCCGCCCCCAGCGCAGGACCCGGCGCCAACCCCATTCCCAGCCCCGGCCCCGGCGCAGCCCCCAACCGAGGACCGGCTTCCCCCGCCGCCTCCGGTACCACCGATGCCATCGGGCCAGCCCTCCACCGCGGGCTCGCTGCCTGAGCGACCGCGGCACCAACCACCGGCCGCGCAGGGCCCTGTCGATGCACTGCAAGAACCCATGCCGGACCCGCTGCACAAACCTCGGCCCGCTGCCCCATACATCCCTGTCTCCCATGACCTCTCTCCGTCCCCTCATCCTGCGCACGCGATGACCACCGTGGCGGCCCCGCAGGCTTCGCCCGAGCATGACCGTCACTCTCTGTACACCGCTCGCGCCGGTGAGGTTCCGCGTCCGGCCCAAGAAATTCCCACACGGCGCACCCGCACCCGCGTTCGCACCCACACACACCGACCGGGACCGCCCCCGAAGGTGACGGTCCCGGTCCTGTTCATCGCCGTGCTCTGCTTCGCCCTCGGCGTCTGGGCTCTGACGCAGGCCTGAGCCGACGGCGCCGAGTCGACGACTGGCCCGATTCAGGGGGCACACCCCGGCCCGACAGGAAACCCCCAAATCAGCGGGCCGACGGCAGATCAGCCGACAAGCCCCGCAGCGTCATCGCTCACCGACCGGCCCCCGAACCCGCCGCACCGCCACCACCCGCCACACCCCCAGCCACAGCACCAACACCGTCCCCGTCCCGATCCCAGCGACCCCCAGCAGCATCATCCGGCCATCCACCGACGACGTAGCCGAGGCAGCGGAGGATGAAGAGGACGAGGACGAGCCCGCAGAACCGCCCCCGGACCCGGAGTTACCCCCTCCGCCATCCGCACCCCCAGCCGAACCGCCCTGACTCGCTCCCCCACCCTCACCACGATCCGCACCCACACCCGCACCCGTGCGATCCCAGACGGCCCCGCCCTCGCCCCTCTCCGCGGCCGCCCGGTCCTCGGCCGTGACCTGGAACTCCCCCGGGTCCCGTACATAGTCCGGCCGCTGCCGCTCCTCGCCGTCGACGGTGACCCGCAGCGTCAGCCCGGACTCCTTGTCCCCGAACTTCTGTGCCATCGCCGGGTTGAGAGTGACCTTGAGGTAGTACCAACCGGCCACCCGCATCGCCGCCTGGCTGTCCCGCATCAGATAACGGTTCTCGTACGCCACGGGCGGCAAGGGATCGAACGCGGCAGACGTCGGGGCGCCCGCGTACGACGCCTCCTGCGCCGCGACGGCCGCCCGGGCCGGGTTGTACAGCTCCATGGCGAGCGCCCCCGTCACGACCCCCCTGCGCGACCCGTCGCCCGCCGAGCTCCCCAACTCGGCGTCGAGAAAGAGCTGCTGCCCCCAGTCCACCGGCACCCGGTAGAAGTGGCTCTCACCGGGGAGGATGTCGTCCTTCCAGACTCCGGCCGGCATTGCCACCGCGTCGTTGAACCCGGTGCCTCCCGTGCGCCGCGCGCTCTTCCCTGTCGGGGGCGGCACCGACGCCGACGGCCAGGCCTCCGGTCCCTGGGTGGGCGCCGCGGCGACCAGTCCCGGTTCGGTGGCCACCTTCAGTTCGAGCCCCCACGCCTCCCGTGTGGACGCGGTGTCGGTCTTCCGCTCCACCACTACGTAGTAGGTGCCCGCGCTCTGGCACCGCAGCATGCCCGGCCGTACGAGTCGCTCGGCCGCGGCGGCGACGGGCCGCGGGTAGGCACCGGAACGGAACGTGGCGCGTTCGGAATCGCAGCGGTTGCCGTTGCGATCCTGAAGCGTCACGGTCATGCCGTCCGAGTAGGCCGCCTTCACCTCGCGCCCGAGCGGTGGCACGGCGACCGCCGACACATAGGCGTTCGCGGCTCCGTCCAGCTCGACGCTGTAGTACGCGGCACCGCTCGTCCCCGCGCCGAGCGAGCTCCGATACGTCTCGCCGGTCCTGAGCCGCGGCGCATCAGTGCTGTTCTGTGCCCCCACCACCTTTTCGGCACCCTTGGCGTAGACATACGGGTCAGCCGCACCGGACGCCGCTGCCGTGGCCGTTCCGGGCACCGCGAATACCGCGCTCAATCCCGCGCCGACGGCGACCGCCGTCACCCTCCGACCGCGCCGTTCCTCCACCAGCCGCCTCATGAGTCTCCCCATGAAGGGCCATCCTGCCGTTCCAGGGCGCGTACTGTCGGCTGTGCGCCGGAATCCCGCCACTCATGCGCTGACCATGCAGTGCCGTCGCAACCGTGAATACCGCCCCTTCACGCCACCCGCAAGGCGAGAGAACCGGGCCCGGACAGCACAAAGCCCCGGCCGCCTATGCGACCGGGGCTTGCGAAGAGACTGTTGTGACAGCTCACGAACCCGTGGGCACGGAGTCAGTCGCCTCCGTCCACAGATCCTGCTCGGCGCGATCCGCCTGGATCTGGCGGTACACGAGGAGCCCGCCGATGGCGGCCAGTGCGACCAGGAGAAGCTTCTTCACCGCGCGACCTCGTCTTTCCTTGGCATAGAGGACTTCTGGCGCCCGACTATACACACCGACCGATACCGATCGGTGACCTGGATCGACCTCAACTCCCGGCCGTCACAGAGCAGTAGTGCCGGATGATCACACTCCACGAAGGCCCACCGACTTCACCCGGGAATGCGAAGAACCTCCTGTAAAGAGGCTCTTTTCATGCTTTGCACCCATCCGAGTGGTGTTGATCTGAAGATCGACGCGCCACGGGCGTCGGTCCTTCACTCTCGGCGCTGCGTACACATCATGAGGAAAGTACGCAAATCGCCCAACCCGAAAGTGAGGGATCATGACCAAGAACCGGGTCATGACGCTGTGGACAGTCGTCATCTCTGCCTTCATCGCGCTCTTCTCGGCGCTCGGATTCGTCACCCCGGCCGCCGCGGCCGCTCCCGTACAGCAGACGGAGGAGGCACGCAGCGCGGCGGTGAGCGCCCCCGCCGCCACGTCCGCCCGCCCCTCCTGGACCTTCAAGCGGTCCCTGCCACCGACGATGAAGCAGCGGATCCGCGCCGAGGCCCACGGTTCGTCCCCCAGCTGCCGCCACCGTCCGCCGGCCGACACGGAACAGTCCGAGGACGCAGCGGAACTGCAGGCGGAAGCGCTGACCGCGTAGCAGCAGTCGGGTCGGAACACCGGCCAGACCAACGTCCAGCTCACGCGGCAGGACACCAGGGCATGACGAGCCCGAACAGACACCTCAGCAAGACCAGCAGCGCACGTAAGCGCAGCAAGCACAGCCGCGCAACAAGAAGCAGTGCAACCACAGCAGTGCCGGCAGTTGGCAGTACCCAGCAGTCAGCAATCAGCAGTCGCTAGTCACTCAGCAGAGCAACGCCCATGCCCCGGAGCGACCAGCAGTAGACGGCGTCACAAGTGACCCGCATCCACTGCAACCCGCACCAGCGGCAGCAGCAGTACGACGTACCCCACGTACAAGTAGGACGGCATCTCTCTGAGCCGCCTACGTAGTAGAGAAGCCACATGAAGTCACCAGCACAAAAGACGCAGCCACAAAGCCACGCAGGAACACCAGCACGAGACGATGCGAGCCCTCCAGGGCATGCAGGGCATGCAGGACACGCAGGCCGCACAGGCCGCACAGGCCGCACAGGCCGCACAGGCAAGCGGATGGCCCCAAGTGCCTCCCGGCCGCGCCCCCGACCGCACCTGCCTACCGCGCCGACAGCACGCGCACAACGCCAGACACGAGGCCCCAGCCAGCACCGGCTGCGCGGGCCCTTTTGGCGTGCCCGTCCCTGTCCGGGGAACACACCCCATGCAGGGTGGCGGCACAGAAAAAGACCCCCAGTCAATCCGACTGAGGGTCTTTCCGTATGTGGGGCTAACAGGATTTGAACCTGTGGCCTCATCCTTATCAGGGATGCGCTCTAACCAACTGAGCTATAGCCCCGCCGCGCTCTGCGGTGTGTGTCCCGCGCGCTGACCTCTGAAGATTAGCGCACCAGGGGGCCAGTCCCAAAATCGATAGTCCTGGCCCGCCCACCAGCGGCTCTTGCGAGCTTGGAGAGCCCGCTCACTCGTCCTCGGCGAGCGTGAGCTCGACACCGCCGACGAAGCCGGCGGAGAGGTTGTAGATGAACGCGCCGAGCGTCGCGAGGGCCGTCGCCAGGACGACGTCGATGACCGCGATGACCGTCGTGAACATCAGCACGCGCGGCAGCGAGAGGAACGACTGCAGGTCGAAGCCGTTGGACTCGTTCGAGCCCGTGGCCTCGGAGAGCGTGCCGCCGACCGTGGAGAAGACGCCCATGGCGTCCATGACCATCCACAGCACGGCGGCCGCGATGATCGTGCAGATGCCGAGCGCGATGGACAGCAGGAAGCTGACCTTCATCACCGACCACGGGTCGGCCTTGGCCACCCGCAACCGGGCCTTACGGGTGCGCGGCGTCGTGCGCGCCCCCGTACGGGGCCTGCGCACCGCGCCGGCCGGAGCGCTCTGGTACGCCTGCGGTGGGTGGTACGGCTGGGCCGCCTGCTGCGGCTGCTGCCGCTCGCCGGGCAGCGCGCCGCCACCGTCCATGTACGGCTGGGCCTGCGGACCTCGGGTGTCCGTCACAGTTCCCCCCTGGGATCCATGAGACTCGTGCGAGTCCTTCGAGTCATGAGCGGAGCCACGGCCGCCCTCGGTTTCCGTACCGGTGGATGTTCCGGTAGAGCCGGCGCCCGTGGCTCCGCTCACGATGACTCTCTCCTCGCGCTACTCGGCCGGGGACTGCTCGCCCTCGTCCGTTCCGACGGCCGTCTCGGCCTGGGCCGCTGCGTCGGTCGCGGTGTCGTCCGCGTCCGCGGCGTCACCCTCGACCTCCTCGGCCTCCCGACCGGCCTCGGCGTTCCGAGCGATGCCGACGACGGCATCGCGCTTGCCCAGGTTGATCAGTTGAACGCCCATGGTGTCACGGCCGGTCTCCCTGATCTCGTTGACTCGCGTACGAATCACACCGCCCGACAGCGTGATGGCGAGGATCTCGTCGGTCTCCTCGACCACCAGGGCGCCGACGAGCGAACCACGGTCCTCCACGATCTTGGCTGCCTTGATACCGAGGCCGCCGCGACCCTGGACGCGGTATTCGTCGACGGCGGTCCGCTTCGCGTACCCACCGTCGGTGGCGGTGAAGACGAACGTACCTGGGCGGACGACATTCATCGAGAGCAGTTCGTCGCTCTCGCGGAAACTCATGCCCTTCACACCCGAGGTGGCACGGCCCATCGGACGCAACGCGTCGTCCGTGGCGGTGAACCGGATCGACTGCGCCTTCTTGCTGATGAGCAGCAGATCGTCCTCGGCCGAGACCAGTTCGGCGCCGATCAGCTCGTCGTCCGAACCGTCCGCCGCCTCACGGAGGTTGATGGCGATGACGCCACCGGACCGCGGCGAATCGTAGTCCTTCAGGGAGGTCTTCTTGACCAGACCCGCCTTTGTGGCGAGGACCAGGTAAGGCGCCGCATCGTAGTCACGGATCGCGAGGATCTCGGCGATCGACTCGTCGGGCTGGAACGCGAGCAGGTTCGCCACGTGCTGCCCGCGGGCGTCACGACTGGCGTCCGGAAGCTCGTACGCCTTCGCGCGGTACACGCGGCCCTTGTTGGTGAAGAAGAGCAGCCAGTGGTGGGTCGTCGACACGAAGAAGTGGTCGACGATGTCGTCTTCCTTGAGCTTCGTGCCGCGCACGCCCTTGCCGCCGCGTTTCTGCGAGCGGTAGTCGACCGTCTTGGTGCGCTTCACATAGCCACCGCGCGTGATGGTGACGACGATGTCCTCTTCGGCGATCAGGTCCTCGATGGACATGTCCCCGTCGAAGGGCACCAGCTTGGAGCGCCGGTCCTCGCCGAACTTGTCGACGATCTGCTGCAGCTCCTCGCTGATGATCTGGCGCTGCCGCTCGGGCGAGGCCAGGATCGCGTTGTACTCGTTGATCTTCTGCTGGAGTTCGTCGTGCTCGGCGACGATCTTCTGGCGCTCCAGGGCGGCGAGCCGGCGCAGCTGCATCTCGAGGATGGCGTTGGCCTGGATCTCGTCGATCTCCAGAAGGCCCATGAGGCCCGCTCGCGCGATCTCCACGGTGTCGCTGCGCCGGATGAGGGCGATGACCTCGTCGATGGCGTCCAGGGCCTTCAGGAGGCCGCGCAGGATGTGCGCACGCTCCTCGGCCTTGCGCAGCCGGAACTTGGTGCGCCGGACGATGACCTCGACCTGGTGGCTCACCCAGTGGCGGATGAACGCGTCGAGGGAGAGCGTGCGCGGCACCCCGTCGACCAGGGCCAGCATGTTGGCGCCGAAGTTCGTCTGGAGGTCGGTGTGCTTGTAGAGGTTGTTCAGCACGACCTTGGCGACGGCGTCCCGCTTCAGGACGATGACCAGCCGCTGTCCGGTACGGGAGCTGGTCTCGTCGCGGACGTCCGCGATGCCGCCGACCCTGCCGTCCTTCACGAGGTCGGCGATCTTCTGGGCGAGGTTGTCCGGGTTGACCTGGTAGGGCAGCTCGGTGACCACCAGGCACTGGCGGTTCTGGATCTCCTCGACCTCGACGACCGCGCGCATCGTGATGGAGCCGCGGCCGGTGCGGTACGCCTCCTCGATGCCCTTACGGCCCACTACCAGGGCGCCGGTCGGGAAGTCGGGGCCCTTGATGCGCTCGATGAGCGCTTCCAGGAGCTCCTCGTGCGAGGCCTCCGGGTTCTCCAGGCACCACTGGGCGCCGGCGGCGACCTCACGCAGGTTGTGCGGCGGAATATTGGTCGCCATGCCGACCGCGATGCCCGCCGAGCCGTTGATCAGCAGGTTCGGGAAGCGGGCCGGCAGGACGGTCGGCTCCTGGGAGCGGCCGTCGTAGTTGTCCGTGAAGTCGACGGTGTCCTCGTCGATGTCGCGGACCATCTCCATGGACAGCGGCGCCATCTTGCACTCGGTGTACCGCATGGCGGCCGCCGGGTCGTTGCCCGGGGAGCCGAAGTTGCCGTTGGAGTCCACCAGCGGCATCCGCATCGACCACGGCTGCGCGAGGCGGACCAGGGCGTCGTAGATCGAGGAGTCGCCGTGGGGGTGGTAGTTGCCCATGACGTCGCCGACGACGCGGGCGCACTTGTAGAAGCCCTTCTCGGGCCGGTAGCCGCCGTCGTACATGGCGTACAGGACGCGGCGGTGGACGGGCTTGAGTCCGTCGCGTACGTCCGGCAGCGCGCGGGAGACGATGACGGACATCGCGTAGTCGAGGTAGGAGCGCTGCATCTCCGTCTCGAGCCCGACGGGCTCGATCCGCATCGCGATGTCGGTGCCCTCTTCAGGGACGCTCGGGGTGTTCTCGTCGGCCATTGCTGGTGAAGATCCTTTCTGCGGCGGTCAGCTGAGACCGACTCAGATGTCGAGGAAGCGGACGTCCTTGGCGTTGCGCTGGATGAACGAGCGGCGTGCCTCGACGTCCTCGCCCATGAGGACGGAGAACAGGTCGTCGGCCTGGGCGGCGTCGTCCAGGGTGACCTGGCCGAGGACGCGGTGCTCCTGGTCCATCGTGGTGATGCGCAGTTCCTCGGCGTTCATCTCGCCCAGACCCTTGAAGCGCTGCACCGAGTCGTCCCGGATGCGCTTGCCGGCCTGGCGGCCCATCTCGATGAGGGCGTCGCGCTCGCGGTCGGAGTAGGCGTACTCGAAGTCCTCACGACCCCACTTGATCTTGTAGAGGGGCGGCCGGGAGAGGAACACGTGGCCCGCCTCGACCAGCGGCCGCATGAAGCGGAAGAGGAAGGTCAGCAGCAGGGTGTTGATGTGCTGACCGTCGACGTCGGCGTCCGCCATCAGGATGATCTTGTGATAGCGGAGCTTCTCGATGTCGAAGTCCTCGTGCACGCCGGTGCCGAAGGCGGAGATCAGCGCCTGGATCTCCTGGTTCTGCAGGATCTTGTCGATCCGCGCCTTCTCGACGTTCAGGATCTTGCCGCGGATCGGGAGGATCGCCTGGTACTGCGGGTTCCGGCCGGACTTGGCCGAACCGCCGGCGGAGTCACCCTCGACGATGAAGATCTCGCACTTGGTGGGGTCGTTCGACTGGCAGTCGGAGAGCTTGCCCGGCAGGGACGCGGACTCCAGCAGGCCCTTGCGGCGGGTCAGGTCACGCGCCTTACGGGCCGCCACGCGCGCGGTGGCCGCCTGGATGGACTTGCGGATGATGTCCGCAGCCTCGACCGGGTTCCGGTCCAGCCAGTCCGTCAGATGCTCGTGCACGACCTTCTGGACGAAGGTCTTCGCCTCGGTGTTGCCCAGCTTGGTCTTGGTCTGGCCCTCGAACTGCGGCTCGCCCAGCTTGACCGAGAGGATGGCCGTCAGGCCCTCGCGGATGTCGTCACCCGTGAGGTTGTCGTCCTTCTCGCGCAGCAGCTTCTTGTCGCGCGCGTACCGGTTGATGAGACCGGTCAGCGCGGCACGGAAGCCTTCCTCGTGGGTACCGCCCTCGTGCGTGTGGATGGTGTTCGCGAAGGAGTAGACGCCCTCGCTGTAACTCGTGTTCCACTGCATCGCGACCTCGACGGAGAGCAGCCTCTCCTTGTCCTCGGCCTCGATGTCGATCACGGTGGGATGGACGACCTCGCCCTTACGGGAGTTGAGGTACTTCACGAAGTCGACGATGCCGCCTTCGTAGTGGTACGTCACCGAACGCGCTTCGCCCTCCTCAGGGGCGTCGGCGGTGTCGGCGCCCACGACGGCCTTGGCCGAGTCGCGCTCGTCCGTGAGCTTGATCGTCAGGCCCTTGTTGAGGAAGGCCATCTCCTGGAAGCGCCGCGACAGCGTCTCGAAGGAGTACTCAGTGGTCTCGAAGATGTCGCCGTCGGCCCAGAAGGTGACCGTGGTGCCGGTCTCCTGCGTGGCCTCGTGCTTGGCGAGCGGCGCGGTCGGCACGCCCGCCTTGTACTCCTGCGTCCAGCGGTGGCCCTCGGTCCTGATGTCCACAGAGACCTTGGTGGACAGCGCGTTCACCACGGAGACGCCCACGCCGTGCAGACCGCCGGAGACGGCGTAGCCGCCGCCGCCGAACTTGCCGCCCGCGTGCAGGACGGTCAGCACGACCTCGACGGCCGGCTTGCCCTCGGACGGGATGATGCCCACCGGGATGCCGCGACCGTTGTCGATGACGCGCACGCCACCGTCGGGGAGGATCGTGACGTCGATCGTGTCCGCGTGGCCGGCCAGGGCCTCGTCGACGGAGTTGTCCACAACCTCCTGCACCATGTGGTGCAGGCCACGCTCACCGGTCGAGCCGATGTACATGCCGGGTCGCTTGCGGACCGCGTCCAGCCCTTCGAGGACGGTGATCGCACTGGCGTCGTAGGAGGCTTCTGTGGCCCCTACGTGCGCGTGCGCGCCTGCGTCGGTGGACGGAATGTTCTCGTTGGGGTTGCCGGAATCGGCCACGAAGCGCCCTTTCTGGCACAGCACAAGCCAAGCTCCCGGTTGGTGGCCGGTGCGGCTGCGGCGTGTTGGTTCGGTAAGCCCTAGTCAGCGTTGCTCGGTGCGTCCCACAAGTGGGGCGGGATTAGCCCCCAGTCTACCGGTAGCGCCGACAGTGATGGGGGTTTGGCGGTACCTGAGTCCGCATGTGCCGCCCTCAACCGGTCTCGGCCGACTCCCCATATGCGGAGCGGGGCTCCAAGAGGCTCACAGCGGCACTCAGCGCTTCGAGGTGTCAACCCCCCGCAACCGTGGCCGCGGTCTCACCCGAAGGTGTCGTCGTGACCTGTGCTTCCGGGGGCGCGCAAGGGGCCGTAGCGGCGGGGGCCACCCCCGGGGTTCTTGATGTCGATCCGTTGGACCGTGCCGTGCCCGAGGTCCTCGTTGAGGCGCTTGACGAGCTGCGCGGCCAGCATCCGCACCTGGGTCGCCCAGGCCGTCGAATCGCACTGCACGACCAGGACACGCTCGTCCTCGTCGTACCGCTGCGGGACACAGTGCCGGGCCAGTTCCTCGCCGACGATCTCCGGCCAGCGGCCCATGACGCCGCCGACCGCGGCCGGCGTCTCCCAGCCGCGCTCGGTGATCAGCCGGTTGATGGCCGGGCCGAGCCCCATCGGATCGCGTCCGTCGGCACGGGCCCCGGACCGCAGTCCGCCGCCGCGCCGAACGTGCTTCTTCTGCTGCGCCGCGGCTCCACGCGCGCGTGCGGCCTCTTTCGCCGCACGGAGGGCGACGCGGGCGAGATCGACACCGGAAGGCTCGGGGACCGCCGCCGGTTCGCGCGGGTCGCCGGAAGCCCCGGTTCGGCCCGCTCCCGCACCCTCTGCACCCGGCACGCTCTCGCTCACAGCCGCTCCACCGTCCCCTCGGAGACGACGAACCGCGTACCGGCCAGCACACCAGGTACGTCGTCGTCGACCGCCGCCGTCACCAGGACCTGCTCCCCGGGCGCCACGAGCTCCGCCAGCCGCTCCCTGCGGCGCGCGTCCAGCTCGGCGAAGACGTCGTCCAGGACGAGCACGGGCTCGTTCCCCTCGGCCTTCAGCAGGTCGTACGAGGCCAGGCGCAGCGCCAGTGCGTACGACCAGGACTCGCCGTGGCTCGCGTACCCCTTGGCCGGCATCTGCCCGAGCCTGAGCAGCATCTCGTCGCGGTGCGGCCCCACCAGGGTGACCCCGCGCTCGATCTCCTGCTTCCGCGCGCCTTCAAGGGCGGCGAGAATCTGCTCGTAGAGCTCCTCGCGCGCGTGCCCGACGATCTCCGGCGAGGACGGCTTGTAGTCGAGGGCGATCGGCCCGCCGCCGGGGGCCAGCTGTTCGTACGCCTTGTCGGCCAGCGGCTGCAGCGCCGCGATCAGGTCGAGCCGCTGGGCGAGCAGCTCCGCACCCGCGCGCGCGAGGTGCTGGTCCCACACGTCGAGCGTGGACAGGTCCATGGTGCGGCCGCCGTGGCGCCGGGCGAGCGCCGCGGACTTCAGGAGCGTGTTGCGCTGCTTCAGGACCCGGTCGTAGTCGGACCGGACGCCGGCCATGCGCGGCGCGCGGGCGGTGATCAGCTCGTCGAGGAAGCGGCGGCGCTCGCCGGGGTCGCCCTTGATCAGCGCGAGGTCCTCCGGCGCGAACAGCACGGTCCGCACGATGCCCAGTACGTCACGCGGCTTGACCTGCGAGGACCTGTTGATGCGCGCGCGGTTGGCCTTGCCCGGGTTCAGCTCCAGCTCGATGAGCTGCTGGCGCTCGCCCTGGCGCACCTGGGCCCGGATGACGGCCCGCTCGGCGCCCATCCGCACGAGTGGGGCGTCGGAGGAGACGCGGTGGCTGCCCAGGCTGGCGAGATAGCCGACGGCCTCGACGAGGTTGGTCTTGCCCTGCCCGTTCGGGCCCACGAACGCGGTGACGCCCGGGTCGAGGGCGACCTCGGCCCGGGCGTACGAGCGGAAGTCGGCCAGCGACAGATGCGTGACGTGCATGGTCGTGGGCCGACCTCCCCCAGGATTCGTCTACCGCTGTGGATCAGCGTGTGGATTCAGTGCGTTCGAGCGCGTGGCGCGGATGCGGTCACGCCTTCTCGACGGCGTGGCCGCCGAACTGGTTGCGCAGCGCGGCGATCATCTTCATCTGCGGCGAGTCGTCCTGCCGGGAGGCGAAGCGCGCGAAGAGCGACGCGGTGATCGCCGGCAGCGGGACGGCGTTGTCGATGGCCGCTTCCACGGTCCAGCGGCCCTCACCGGAGTCCTGGGCGTACCCGCGCAGCTTGTGCAGGTGCTCGTCCTCGTCGAGGGCGTTGACCGCCAGGTCGAGGAGCCAGGAGCGGATGACCGTGCCCTCTTGCCAGGACCGGAAGACCTCGCGCACGTCCGTCACCGAGTCCACGGCCTCGAGCAGCTCCCAGCCCTCGGCGTAGGCCTGCATCATGGCGTACTCGATGCCGTTGTGGACCATCTTGGCGAAGTGGCCGGCGCCGACCTTGCCTGCGTGCACGGAACCGAAGTCGCCCGCGGGCTTCAGGGCGTCGAAGACCGGCTGGACCTTCGCCACGTCCTCGGCCGTGCCGCCGTACATGAGCGCGTAGCCGTTCTCCAGGCCCCAGACGCCGCCGGAGACGCCGCAGTCGACGAAGCCGATGCCCTTGGCCGCCAGCTCCGCCGCGTGCTTCTCGTCGTCCGTCCAGCGCGAATTGCCACCGTCGACGACGACGTCACCGGGCTCCAGGTGCTCGGCCAGCTCGTCGATGGTGGACTGCGTGGCGGCGCCCGCGGGGACCATCACCCACACCACGCGCGGGCCCTTCAGGTTGCCCACAAGCTCCTGAAGGCTGTGGACATCCGCGAGGTCCGGGTTGCGGTCGTAGCCGATGACGGTGTGGCCGGCGCGGCGGATGCGCTCGCGCATGTTGCCGCCCATCTTGCCGAGGCCGACGAGACCGAGCTCCATCAGTGTTTCCTTACGTTGCGACAGGGCGTGGAGGGGCACGTGACGACACGTGGCCGTGCGTTCGTACCGGTGTCCGAGCCTAATCCGGTGGTTACCCCCACGCCTTCCGGGCGGGGGCGGCTCACGCACACCCTGTGGACCGGCTCGCCCTCGCGCCCGGGCGACCCGGTCCTGCGGCTCACTCAGCCCGACAGCCGCACCGGCATGATCAGGTACTTGTACGCGTCGTCCGCCTCCGCGTCCACGGCCGGCCGGCCGCTGAGCAGCGCGGGCTTGGTGGACGTCGTGAACGACAGCTGGGCGACCGGGGAGTCGATCGCGGACAGGCCGTCCAGCAGGAACGTCGGGTTGAAGGCGATCGAGATGTCGTCACCCTCCAGGTTCGCGTCGACCCTTTCCACAGCCTGTGCGTCGTCGCTGGAGCCGGCCTCCAGGATGAGCACACCCTGCTCGAAGCTGAGCCGCACCGGAGTGTTGCGCTCGGCGACCAGGGCCACACGCTTGACGGCCTCCACGAAGGGGGCGGTCTCGATGACGGCCACGGAGTTGAACTCCGTCGGGAACAGCGTGCGGTACTTCGGCAGGTCGCCTTCGAGGAGCCGCGTGGTGGTGCGGCGTCCGGCGCCCTCGAAACCGATGAGACCCTCGCCCGCACCCGAGCCGGACAGGGCCAGGGTGACCGTGTCGCCGCTCGTGAGGGCCTTGGCGGTGTCCAGGAGCGTCTTGGCGGGCACCAGGGCGACCGCGGAGGCCTCCGGGTCCTCCGGCTTCCACAGGAACTCGCGGACGGCGAAGCGGTAGCGGTCGGTGGAGGCCAGCGTGACCGTGTCGCCCTCGATCTCGATGCGCACACCGGTGAGGACGGGCAGCGTGTCGTCGCGGCCGGCCGCGATGGCCACCTGCTGGGCGGCCGAGGCGAAGACCTCACCGGGGACGGTGCCCGTCGCGGTCGGCATCTGCGGCAGGGCCGGGTACTCCTCCACAGGGAGGGTGTGGAGGGTGAAGCGCGAGGAGCCGCAGACCACGGTCGCTCGTACACCGTCTGTGGAGATCTCCACCGGACGGTTGGGCAGAGCGCGGCAGATGTCGGCGAGAAGGCGGCCGGAAACGAGGACCGTGCCTTCTTCGTCGATCTCCGCGTCCACAGAGACGCGTGCCGAGACCTCGTAGTCGAAGCTCGACAGGCTGAGTGCGCCCTCCTCGGCCTTCAACAGAAGGCCCGCGAGGACAGGCGCTGGCGGTCGCGCCGGGAGGCTGCGCGCCGCCCAGGCCACTGCCTCCGCGAGTACGTCGCGTTCAACCCGGATCTTCACCGTAAGCCGCCTCCTGCGTGTTGCTGGCTGCTCTCGCCCTGCGTGGTCATCGGTCTCGTCGTCAGACGTGGTGTCGCTCGTCCCACCGATGGGGAGAACACCGGGGACCAGTCTGACGCACCGCACTGACAGTCGGTGCCTGTCGGGGTCAAGTCGCTCCGAGCGGCAGCCGAGGTGCCGGGAGCAAGTTGTGCACAGCCCCCACTTCGAAACGGATTCCCAGCTCTCTCTAGTTGGGAGTAGTAGTAGGGGCTGTGGAAACCGTGGATAACCTCTAGTTCGCAGGTCAGAGGCGGTTTTTTGTCCACCGCGCCTGTGGGCCGAGCCCGTGGACAACCGCCTTCTTCTGTGGACGGCGAAAAGTTCTGCACATTCGATGCACAGGCGGGACCCACTTCTCCCCAGCGTCGTCCCCAGCTTTACCCCGGTTCCCCACAGGCCAACCGACCCCCTTGGTGTGACGCCTTTCACTCGCCGAGGTGATGAGGCGCGCCGGGTTGCCGAACAGTGGACAGCGGTGTGGAGAAGCGCCTGATCGCTGTGTACAACAGCTGACATCCTGTGGGGCGACGGTGGACAACGCCGCGCACAGGCTGTGGAGGAAATCTTTGTCCACAGGCTGTGGAGATCTTTTGTCCACGAATCCACACCCGTCTGACCTGGTGCGATGCGTCTCGGTCGGCCGCCGCTGTGGACGCAGTCTGGACAACTTCGCGGTCCCCAGGCTGTGGAGCGAAGAAACCCGGCACATCTGTGGAGAAGACCCGTAACCGGCCTCGGAATCGAACACCGGTGGCACGCGGAGTCACACGGATCAGCGGACCGAGCGTGCGCACATACGAAGAAGGGCGCCCCAGGAGTCGCTCCCGAAGCGCCCTACAGGGACGTGGCCGGCTGCTGTCAGCCGTTCTTGATGCGGTTGGTGAGCTCGGTGACCTGGTTGTAGATCGATCGCCGCTCGGCCATCAGAGCCCGGATCTTGCGGTCCGCGTGCATCACCGTGGTGTGGTCGCGACCGCCGAACTGGGCGCCGATCTTGGGCAGCGAGAGGTCGGTCAGCTCCCGGCACAGGTACATGGCGATCTGGCGGGCCGTCACCAGGACGCGGCTGCGGGAGGATCCGCAGAGGTCCTCCACGGTCAGACCGAAGTAGTCGGCCGTCGCCGCCATGATGGCGGGGGCCGTGATCTCCGGGGAGGCGTTCTCGCCACCGGGGATCAGGTCCTTGAGGACGATCTCCGTGAGCCCCAGGTCCACCGGCTGCCGGTTGAGCGACGCGAAGGCCGTGACCCGGATCAACGCCCCTTCCAGCTCACGGATGTTGCGCGAGATGCGGGACGCGATGAACTCGAGTACCTCGGGCGGCGCGTTGAGCTGCTCCTGCACCGCCTTCTTACGAAGGATCGCGATACGGGTCTCCAGCTCGGGCGGCTGGACGTCCGTGATCAGACCCCACTCGAACCGGTTGCGCAGCCGGTCCTCCAGGGTCACCAGCTGCTTGGGCGGCCGGTCGCTGGAGAGCACGATCTGTTTGTTGGCGTTGTGGAGGGTGTTGAAGGTGTGGAAGAACTCCTCCTGCGTCGACTCCTTGTCCGCGAGGAACTGGATGTCGTCGACGAGAAGGATGTCCATCTCGCGGTAGCGCTTGCGGAAGCTGTCGCCCTTGCCGTCGCGGATGGAGTTGATGAACTCGTTGGTGAACTCCTCGGAGCTCACGTACCGCACGCGCGTGCCGGGGTAGAGGCTGCGGGCGTAGTGCCCGATCGCGTGCAGCAGGTGCGTCTTGCCGAGCCCCGACTCCCCGTAGATGAACAGCGGGTTGTACGCCTTGGCCGGTGCTTCGGCGACGGCGACGGCGGCCGCGTGCGCGAACCGGTTCGAGGCACCGATGACGAAGGTGTCGAAGAGGTACTTGGGGTTCAGACGGGCGGTCGGCTCGCCGGGGCCCGCCGCGGGCGCCGGCTGGGCGGCCAGCGGCCCGGGAGCGCCCGTGGGCACCCCGCGGCCACCAGGACCGGGCCCGCCGGGGCCGCCGTCCTGGCCGTGCCGTCCGCCGCCCCTCGGCCCCTCGCCCGTGTCACGCCGCTGCTGGCGCTCGCGCGGTGAGTCGTAGGAACCACGCTCTTCATAAGAAGACCGGTCGTTATAGGGCGAGCGATCTTCGTAGGGCGACCGTTCCTCATAGGAGGAGCGGTCTTCATAAGAGGAGCGCTCCCCTTGCTTCTGCTCGTAAGGGGAGCGTTCCGGCTGCTGGTTGTAGCGGCCGCGTTCGGACTCGTACGGCTTCTGCTCGTAGGGCGAGCGTTCTTGCGGCCGGTAGTCGTGCTGCGGCTGCTGCGGAGGCGAGGCGTAGGGGTCGCGCTCGGGGAAACCGAGCCGCTGCTGCTGCCAGCCGTACTCGTCCTGCTGCGGCCGGGGCCAGGCGCCGGGCTCGGGGCGCTGGTAGTCGGGGTAGGCGGGACGGGCGGTCGGGAGCTGGTCGGGCCGCTGGCCCTGCTGCTGCTCGCCGCGCGGGCTCTGGCCGTGCTCCTCCGGGCCGCGCCGCTCGTAACCGTCGTAGCTGTCGCGGCCCTCGTAGCCGTCACGGGGCTGGCCGGGGCCGGCGGGCGGCTCGGTGTCCTCGTAGCGGTGCTGCTGGGCCGGGGGCGCCGAGGGCACAGGCGCCTCGCCGACGGTGTCGTCGACCGTGATCGCGATGCGGATGGGCCGGCCGCACTCGCGGCTCAGCGTGTCGCTGACGACGGGAGCCAGCCGGCCTTCGAGTACGCCCTTCGCGAATTCGTTCGGGACCGCGAGAAGAGCGGTGTCGGCGACCAGCGCCAGGGGCTGGCTGCGCCGGATCCAGTGCTCGTCCTTCGTCTCGACACCCTGCCCGCGACCCTCACCGAGGAGTTTCTCCAGAACTTGTGGCCACACTGCGGCAAGATCGGCAGGTACGTCAGCCACAGGGCACGCTCTCTCGCTGGTCCCACGAACGTGTGATTCCTGGGACGGGTTGGGTGGGAGGCTCGAAGCCGGGTCGGGAAGAAAAACGGGTGGGCCGGTGAGAAGGGGAACGAATCGGAGTTCGGCCACGGTAGTCAGCGCGACCGCTGCGGTTCAAGTTGTTGTCCCCAGCCTGTGGACAGTGTCTCGCGCGCGAAGCCGGTTTGACCGAATGGCGTAGCCGCGCGTACCGTGACCAGGTCGAGTTGTCGATGGCTGCTGCCGCCTGCCTCCGATGGGCAAGAACACGGTCTCTCTTTCCGAGAGCCGTATAGCGGTGCACTCGGGCGTATTGCGAGCTACTCGTGGGCGCACGGTGACAGCCAGGCGATGTCCCGCCACCACACGATTTTCTGGAGCCCCCGAGTGAGCAAGCGCACCTTCCAGCCGAACAACCGTCGTCGCGCCAAGACCCACGGTTTCCGCCTTCGCATGCGGACCCGCGCCGGTCGTGCGATCCTCGCCAACCGCCGTGGCAAGGGTCGCAGCAGCCTGTCCGCCTGATCACGTAATCAGGTCATGACGTGCTGCCTACCGAGCATCGGCTGAGGCGGCGCGAGGACTTCGCGACCGCGGTACGCCGAGGACGCCGGGCCGGCCGCCCGCTCCTCGTCGTCCATCTACGCAGCGGTTCCACGGACCCGCACGCGCTGGGGGAGAGCGTTTCCCCATCGCGTGCGGGTTTCGTCGTGAGCAAAGCCGTGGGCGTAGCCGTCGTACGGAACACGGTCAAGCGCAGACTCCGCCACCTCATGCGAGACCGAATGGCCTTGTTGCCCCCAGGTAGCCTGGTAGTCGTACGCGCGTTGCCCGGAGCGGGTGACGCGACCCACGCACAGCTGGCCCGAGACCTGGACGCCGCCCTGCAGCGGCTGCTGGGAGGGGGCGCGCGATGAAGTACCCACTGCTCGCTTTGATCAAGATCTACCAGTGGACCCTCAGCCCGCTGCTCGGTCCGGTGTGCAAGTACTACCCGTCGTGTTCCCACTACGGCTTCACCGCAATCGACCGGCACGGTGCGATCAAGGGAACAGCCCTCACCGCCTGGCGCATCCTCCGGTGCAATCCATGGTCGTCCGGCGGTGTCGACCACGTTCCACCACGCAAGCGTCCGCGCTGGCACGAGATGCTCCGCGACGCCTTGCGCGGGGACAAGAAAGCGACCCCCGTCGTTGAGGGCGACAGCCCCTCTGCCCAGGACGGTCCGTCCGCAGCGACTTCGCCCAATGCCCAAGGAGCCTGATCAGGGACATGATTTCCGATATCGTCAACGCGATTTCCGGTGTCTTCGCGTTTCTCACGACCCCGGTGTCCTGGGTCATCGTCCAGTTCCACAAGGTCTTCGGAGCCGTCTTCGGCCCTGACACCGGGTGGGCCTGGGGTCTGTCGATCGTGTCCCTGGTGGTGCTGATCCGGATCTGCCTGATCCCGCTCTTCGTGAAGCAGATCAAGGCGACCCGGAACATGCAGCTGCTCCAGCCGCAGATGAAGGCGATCCAGGAGCGCTACAAGAACGACAAGCAGCGCCAGTCCGAAGAGATGATGAAGCTGTACAAGGAGACGGGCACCAACCCGCTCTCCTCGTGCCTTCCCATCCTCGTGCAGTCGCCGTTCTTCTTCGCGCTCTACCACACGCTCTCGGGCATCGCCGACAACAAGAAGATCGGCGTCATCGACCAGTCGCTGCTCGACAGCGCCCAGAAGGCACACATCTTCGGTGCCCCGCTGGCCGCCAAGTTCACGGACAGCGCCAGCGAGCTCGCCAAGATGGGCGCCTCGCTGACCGACGTTCGCGTGGTCACCGCGATCATGATCGTCCTGATGTCCGCGTCGCAGTTCTTCACGCAGCGTCAGCTGATGACCCGCAACGTCGACCTCACGGTGAAGACGCCGTTCATGCAGCAGCAGAAGATGCTGATGTACGTCTTCCCCCTGATCTTCCTGTTCATGGGTATCAACTTCCCCGTCGGTGTCCTCGTCTACTGGCTGACCACCAACGTGTGGACCATGGGCCAGCAGATGACCGTGATCACCAGGAACCCCACGCCGGGCAGCAAGGCCCAGGAGAAGATGCTCGGGGGCCTGCAGAAGCACGTCATCACGCACAGCGCCACGCGCACCAAGCGTGAGCGCACCATCGTCAAGGGCATCGTCGCCAAGGGCCGCGACCGCAACGAGTACGAGCGCAAGTTCATCAACGGCCTGAGCAAGGCCGGACTCGCCGCGCAGGCCGACGGGACCGTGGTGAAGAGCTCCGCCGCCACCGAGGTCCTGGACGAGGACGGTACGGCCGCCGGCGGCGCGAAGCGCCAGCAGCCGAAGCGGCAGTCCAAGTCGCAGCGGCAGACGGCCGTCGGCACCGCACCCGGCGCCAAGCACGAGCCCGCCGCGTCGGCGAAGCCCTCGCTGGAGAAGAAGGACGCCGCTCCGCAGACCGGTGCCAAGCCGGCCGGTGGCTCGACGTCCACGGCGTCGAACGGCCGCAGCAAGGCCAAGTCCGGCCAGCGCAAGGGCCAGCAGCGCTCCAAGTCCTCGTCCAAGAAGTAACCCTCGACGTTAAGAAGGAGTCCATCCCGTGACGGAAGGCACCACCTCCGCCGCTCCTGAGGCCGGCGACACCCTGACCCGCCTCGAGCAGGAGGGTGAGATCGCTGCGGACTACCTCGAGGGTCTGCTGGACATCGCCGACCTCGACGGTGACATCGACATGGACGTCGAGGCCGACCGTGCCGCCGTCTCCATCGTCAGCGACGCCGATGGCCGCGATCTGCAGAAGCTGGTCGGCCGCGACGGAGAGGTCCTCGAGGCCCTCCAGGAGCTGACCCGCCTCGCCGTGCACCGCGAGACCGGCGACCGCAGCCGTCTGATGCTGGACATCGACGGATACCGCGCCCAGAAGCGCGCTGAGCTCACCGAGCAGGGCGCCAAGGCCGCGGACGAGGTGAAGAGCACCGGTGAGCCGGTCAAGATGCAGCCGATGACGCCGTTCGAGCGCAAGGTCGTGCACGACGCCGTCAAGAGCGCCGGCCTGCGCAGCGAGTCCGAGGGCGAGGAGCCGCAGCGCTTCGTCGTCGTGCTTCCCGCCTGATCGGTACGTCGCTTCCCGGCCCCGTCTGTTCGCAGGCGGGGCCGGTCTTTGTCAGCCTGTAAGTCAGCCACCCAGCGGTAATGCGGTACGGAAGGACGGTCCCCGTGACGGAGGCAGCAGAACTCCCCCCGGCTCCGGAGCAGGCCCGGACGGTATTCGGCGAGCGCTTTACGGACGCCGTCCGGTACGCGGAGCTGCTCGCCGACGCGGGGGTGCAGCGCGGTCTCATCGGGCCCCGCGAGGTGCCGCGCCTGTGGGAGCGGCACATTCTCAACTGCGCGGTGCTCTCCGAGGTGGTCCCCGAGGCCACCACGGTCTGCGATGTGGGTTCCGGCGCGGGGCTGCCGGGTATCCCGCTGGCCCTGGTTCGTCCCGACCTCAAGATCACGCTTCTCGAGCCGCTGCTGCGCCGTACGACGTTCCTGACCGAGGTGGTCGAGCTGCTCGGGCTCGACCATGTGACGGTGGTCCGTGGTCGCGCCGAGGAGGTGCTCGGCAAGCTGACGCCCGTCCATGTCGTGACGGCCCGCGCGGTGGCGCCGCTGGACCGGCTCGCCGCATGGGGCGTGCCTCTGCTGCGCCCGTACGGCGAGATGCTGGCGCTCAAGGGCGACACGGCCGAGGAGGAGCTCAAGGGCGCGGGCGCCGCACTGAGCAAGCTCGGTGCGGTGGGGACCTCGGTCCTGCACGTCGGGGAAGGCGTGGTCGATCCGCTCTCCACGGTGGTGCGGGTGGAGGTGGGCGAGAGCCCGGGCGGTGTGCGGTTCGCCGCCAAGCGCGCCAAGGCGGCCCGGACGGGTCGTACTCGCCGCCGGCGTTGATCATCGGACCGATGCCCTGGCGCGGTGTTGCTCGCTGAGCCGATGTCCTGACGCGTATGGCTGGTCCGTCCTGCGGGCCAGTCGTACTCCACAAAAGCTGTCAAACGTATGCATGTCGGGGTGTCGCTCCGGTGTGTGCCGGGCTGCCGTGCATCGTGTTTCACGTGAAACGTCGCTCACTGCTGCATGGCATCATCAGTCGCGGCCGCGATGCGGCCGCTCCCCGCGACCGTAGACCTCTCGGATCCCTCGGTTCGGGCACGGAGTTGTCCACAGAAGGGGATTCGTCCACAGAAGACCGGGCCTCGCTGGTTCTCGACCCCGACGGCATGGGAGGCTCTGTTCATTGCGAGCCTGAAGTCGAGGAGAGTGAATCCTTGCGGTCCGACGCCAACATCGCGGGACCGATGACCGATCCGGTCCCCGGTCCCCGCACCGAGTCGGTGGGGGAGGATGTTTCACGTGAAACGCCGCCCCCGATGGACGACACACCCATCGGTCGCGCTGCCCAACTGGCAGTAGAAGCTCTTGGCCGTGCAGGCGAAGGCCTGCCACGCCCCGAGCAGACCCGCGTCATGGTGGTGGCCAACCAGAAGGGCGGCGTCGGCAAGACGACGACGACGGTCAACCTTGCTGCCTCACTCGCGCTGCATGGTGCGCGCGTCCTGGTGGTCGACCTGGACCCGCAGGGCAACGCCTCCACGGCTCTGGGTATCGACCACCACGCGGACGTGCCGTCCATCTACGACGTGTTGGTGGAGAGCAGACCGCTCTCGGAAGTGGTCCAGCCCGTCACCGACGTCGAGGGCCTGTTCTGCGCTCCGGCCACCATCGACCTTGCCGGTGCGGAGATCGAACTGGTCTCGCTGGTGGCACGGGAGAGCCGCCTCCAGCGGGCCATCCAGGCGTATGAGCAGCCGCTGGACTACATCCTCATCGACTGTCCGCCGTCCCTGGGCCTGCTGACCGTCAATGCTCTGGTCGCCGGTGCCGAGGTACTCATCCCGATCCAGTGCGAGTACTACGCGCTGGAGGGGCTCGGCCAGCTGCTGCGTAACGTGGATCTCGTGCGGGGCCATCTCAATCCCACGCTCCACGTCTCCACGATCCTGCTGACGATGTACGACGGACGCACACGGCTGGCGTCCCAGGTCGCCGACGAGGTCCGCAGCCACTTCGGCGACGAGGTCCTGCGGACGAGCATCCCCCGTTCGGTCCGCATCTCGGAGGCACCGAGCTACGGGCAGACGGTGCTGACCTACGATCCCGGGTCGAGCGGTGCGCTCTCCTACCTCGAAGCGGCGCGGGAGATGGCGCTGCGCGGGGTCGGGATCCACTACGACGCCCAGCACGCACACGCGGGCACACCACTTGACCAGCAGAGCACGCCGGAGGGTATTCAGTGAGCGATCGACGGAGGGGACTGGGCCGTGGTCTCGGCGCGCTGATCCCGGCTGCCCCCACGCCGGAGAAGGCGGCGCCGGCCAGCGCGGCCACCGGAGCTTCGGCTTCCCCTGCGGCTGTGCCGGTACTGACAGCGGAGCGCGGCGTGGCGGCGGCCAAGGTGGCGTCCCTGCCGCCCGCGCAGGTGTCCCGAGAGCCGGAAGAGCCGACCGGCAGTGCGGCGGACAGCTTCGATGCTTCCGCCGGTGCGTACTTCGCCGAGCTGCCGCTCGACTCCATCACGCCCAACCCGCGCCAGCCGCGCGATGTGTTCGACGAGGACGCGCTCGCCGAGCTCAT
Organism: Streptomyces sp. NPDC006552; assembly: GCF_040611655.1. Classification (NCBI taxonomy): domain Bacteria; kingdom Bacillati; phylum Actinomycetota; class Actinomycetes; order Kitasatosporales; family Streptomycetaceae; genus Streptomyces; species Streptomyces sp. NPDC006552. Next base: position 169,217 of record NZ_JBEXOS010000004.1, on the reverse strand, counting down.
CACGTCCATCAAGGAAGTCGGCCTGCTGCAGCCGGTCGTCGTCCGGCAGGTGGGGCCGGGCCGGTATGAGCTCATCATGGGTGAGCGTCGCTGGCGGGCCTGCCGTGAGGCGGGGCTGGAGCGTATCCCGGCCATCGTGCGCGCCACGGACGACGAGAAGCTTCTCCTGGACGCGCTCCTGGAGAACCTGCACCGTGCGCAGCTGAACCCGCTGGAGGAGGCTGCCGCCTACGACCAGCTGCTCAAGGACTTCAACTGCACGCACGATCAGCTGGCCGACCGCATCGGCCGGTCCCGCCCGCAGGTCTCCAACACGCTGCGTCTGCTGAAGCTGTCGCCGGCCGTACAGCGCCGGGTCGCCGCCGGGGTCCTCTCCGCCGGCCATGCCCGGGCGCTGCTCTCCGTCGACGACTCGGAGGAGCAGGACCGGCTGGCCCACCGCATCGTCGCCGAGGGGCTCTCGGTGCGTGCGGTCGAGGAGATCGTGACCCTGATGGGATCGCGGCCCACGAGCACCGCACGGGCGAAGGGGCCCCGGGCCGGAGGACGGGTCTCTCCGGCGCTGAACGTCCTGGCCACGCGGCTCTCGGACCGGTTCGAGACGCGGGTGAAGGTCGATCTGGGCCAGAAGAAGGGCAAGATCGTCGTCGAGTTCGCGTCGATGGACGATCTGGAGCGCATCCTCGGCACGCTCGCCCCGGGCGAAGGGCCGGTCCTGCAGAACGGTCTCTCCGAGGCCGGCGAGAGTGACGAACAGGACTGACCGTCCATAAGCGAGCAGGGAGCGGGTCGTGTCCGGTGTGTACCGGAACACGACCCGCTCTTTGCTTTCCTACGGTATCGATGGAATCGCATCGTGGTTACGATGCGATGCGAGAAGAGCGCAGTCACCTGACAGCACCGTAAGGGGAGGCGGGGTCATGCGATCGGTGAGTCGCACCGGACTGATGACCGCAGGTCTGGGACTCGGCGCGGTCGGCGGATTCGTCGGCAGCCTGCTCAGGGAACGGGGCGCTCTGACAGCCGCCCGCCTCGCCGCGGGTGGAGGAAGCGAGGATCTGCCTTCATGGGGCGTCGGCTCGTACCGCTCACGCTGGACAACCTTCCGGACCTTCCCAAGCGCTGCCGGTCGTGTGTCTTCTGGGAGCTGGACCCGGTCAGCGGTCAGGCCGCGGTAAGAGCGGGCACACCGGAGCTGGAGAAGGAGGCGTGGATCTCCGCCGTCCTCTTGGAGTGGGGGTCCTGCGGCCGCGTCGTCTACGTCGATGACGTTCCGGTCGGCTATGTGCTCTATGCCCCGCCCGCGTACGTCCCTCGGGCCACGGCGTTCCCCACCAGCCCCGTCTCCCCCGACGCCGTCCAGTTGATGACTGCCTTCATCCTGCCGGCTTATCAGGGCCAGGGACTGGGCCGCGTCATCGTGCAGACCGTCGCCAAGGATCTGCTACGCCGCGGCTTCAAGGCGATCGAGGCATTCGGCGACGCGCAATGGAAAGAGCCCGCCTGCCTGCTTCCGGCGGACCACCTGCTGGCCGTCGGCTTCAAGACCGTCCGACCGCATCCCTCGTATCCGCGGCTGCGCTTGGATCTGCGGACGACGCTCTCCTGGAAAGAGGATGTCGAGATGGCGTTGGACCGGCTGTTGGGAGCCGTGCAGAAGGAGCCGGCGCTGCGCCCGCTCTAGGGACCTGAGAAACACTGAAGGGCCGACCCAGCCGGGTCGGCCCTTCGTGTTTCACGTGAAACATCGCTGCCGTCATAGGACGGCGGCGTCGCGCACTATTCGGCGATGAAGTCCGCGAGGTCCCGCACGATGGCGGCCTTGGGCTTGGCACCGACGATGGTCTTGGCGACCTCGCCACCCTGGTAGACGTTCAGGGTCGGGATCGACATGACGCCGTACTTGGCGGCGATACCCGGGTTCTCGTCGATGTTCAGCTTGACGACCTCGATCTTGTCGCCGTACTCGGCCGAGATGGCCTCGAGCGACGGCGCGATCTGGCGGCACGGGCCGCACCAGGCCGCCCAGAAGTCGACCAGGACGGGCTTGTCGCTCTTCAGGACGTCCTCGTCGAAGGAGGCGTCCGTCACGTTCTTCAGGTTGCCGGCCACAGCGGGCTCCTCATTTCCTTGGGGGGTTGCGGGAGGGAGGTTCGGGATCAGACGTTGGCGGTCGGCGTCTTCTCGGGCTCGGCCGCTTCACCGTCGGAGAGCGCGGCGAGGAAGCGCTCGGCGTCCAGGGCGGCGGAGCAGCCGGTCCCGGCCGCCGTGATCGCCTGGCGGTAGGTGTGGTCCACGACGTCACCGGCGCCGAAGACACCGGTGAGGTTGGTCCGCGTCGACGGCGCCTGCACCTTCAGGTACCCCTCGTCGTCCAGGTCGAGCTGGCCCTTGAAGAGCTCCGTCCGCGGGTCGTGGCCGATCGCGATGAACAGGCCCGTCACCGGCAGCTCGGACGTCTCGCCGGTCTTGAGGTTGCGCAGTGTCAGTCCGGCGAGCTTCGGGTCGCCCTTGATCTCTGCGATCTCGCTGTCCCAGATGAACTTGATCTTCGGGTCGGCGAAGGCGCGCTCCTGCATCGCCTTGGAGGCGCGGAGGGTGTCGCGGCGGTGCACGATCGTCACGGACTTGGCGAAGCGGGAGAGGAAGGTCGCCTCCTCCATCGCGGTGTCGCCGCCACCGATCACGGCGATGTCCTGGTCCTTGAAGAAGAACCCGTCACACGTCGCGCACCAGGAGACGCCGCGGCCGGAGAGCGCGTCCTCGTTCGGCAGACCGAGCTTGCGGTGCTGGGACCCGGTGGTGACGATGACCGCCTTCGCACGGTGCACGGTGCCCGCGGTGTCCGTCACGGTCTTGATCTCGCCGGTCAGGTCGACGGCCACGACATCGTCGGGGACGAGCTCGGCGCCGAAACGCTCGGCCTGGCCGCGCATGTTGTCCATGAGCTCGGGGCCCATGATGCCGTCCTGGAAGCCGGGGAAGTTCTCCACCTCGGTGGTGTTCATGAGGGCGCCACCGGCGGTGACTGCGCCCTCGAACACAAGCGGCTTCAGCGACGCGCGCGCGGTGTAGAGCGCCGCCGTGTAGCCGGCGGGCCCGGAGCCGATGATGATCACGTTACGGACGTCGCTCACGGCTTGATTCCTCGTCTCTGCGGGACTGCTGCGTACTGCCGGGGGAGCCTCTTCTCTCGACTCTCACCCCACCCAACGGATCCTACGGGGCCCGCATTCCCGACGTGTCCGGGCGCACGCCGTGAGTCCGTTCGGGCGCCCGTCAGCCGCGGTCGTAGTCGTGGGTGTACAGGACCTCGCCCGCGGAGGACGCGACCTGCTTCGTGCAGGCGGAGTCCACGATGAAGGCCGTGACCCGGTGTGCCGGGTCGGTCTCGTGGGGCAGCACGACGAGGTAGACGCTCTTCCCTCCGTACCTGCCCTTCTCTGCCGCGAGGGGATCCTCATTGCGATGCGTTCCGAGCTGGACGCAGGCTGGGACGGTGGTGGCTCGCTTCGGCATCGGGACGGACTGGGGCGTCTTGGGGCCGCTGTCCTGGGTGCCGAAGGACTGTTTGCCGGTCGTCGAATCAGGAGCCACGGTCTGCGGCCCCGTACCGAGGAGCTCGGAGACCTTCGTGTCCAGGGACCCCTCAGCGAAGGTGTCCCGGGCTCCGCTCTGCTTCGCGGTCGGGGTATCGCCTCCGCCCTGCTGAAGGAGGAGCGCACCGATACCGAGGGCTGCCGCGGCCAGGACCGTCCCCAGGGCAGCGCTCGTACGCCGTCGTGTGACGCGCCTCTTGCGTCCCGGGCCTGAGGCGCCCCGAGGGCGACCCGACGGTCGTTCCGGGGAACGCGGGGCGGCATCGGAGGCGGTGGTGGCGAGCGATGTTTCACGTGAAACGGGATCGCTCGTTTCACGCGCCGCCTCCTCGGCGGCCGCTTCCCCGGGACCGGGAGCGGAGTCGTCAGAGGCAGCGGCGGCCTCGGGGGCGAGGCTGTCCAAGAGCGCCTCGGCCGCCAGGGCCGCGTCGATGCGACCGGCGATGTCCTCGGGCATGCGCGGAGGACCGGGCACCGTACCGAGCAGACCGCGGATCTCCTCCAGCGAGGCGTAGACGTCGGCGCACAGCGAACAGCCGTCGAGGTGGCGCCGGAGGTCGGTCGTACGGGACGCGGGCAGCAGACCCTCGGCCAGGTCGGAGATCTCCGCGACCTCCGGGTGCTCCGCCGTGTCGGTCGTCGATGTCACGCTCGTCCACCTCCGCCCTTCACGGCAGCAGCATCACTGGGTCCTGCCTCGTCCCGAGGCCCTGCTGCGGGTGGGACGGATGTCCCGCGCTCCCGGTTCCTTGTGGCAGGGCCGGTTTCGCCCTTTTCCTGGCTGTCGTCCCCGGTCCGCAGGTGGGTCAGCAGCGGCAGGAGCCGGGCCCTGCCGCGTGAGCAGCGGCTCTTGACGGTGCCGGCGGGGATGTCGAGTATCTGCGCGGCCTCCGCCACGGGGTAGCCCTGCATGTCGACGAGGACGAGGGCTGCCTGCTGGTCCGGCGGCAGCGACCCCAGGGCCTCCAGCAGCTCGCGGTGGAGGTCGTTGCGCTCGGCGGGGGCCTCGGCGGACTCGTGCGGCTCCAGGAGCTGGTCCAGGCGGTCGGCGTCGTCCACCGGTGAGGTCTTGCGGGAGGCCGCCTTGCGGGCCCGGTCCAGGCACGCGTTGACGGTGATGCGGTGCAGCCACGTCGTCACGGCGGACTGCCCGCGGAAGGTGTGCGCCGCGCGGTAGGCGGAGACCAGGGCGTCCTGCACCGCGTCCGCGGCTTCCTCCCGGTCGCCCAGAGTCCTCAGGGCCACGGCCCACAGCCGGTCGCGGTGGCGCCGCACGATCTCTGCGAAGGCGTCCTTGTCACCCGCCACATGGCGGGAGAGGAGGTCCTGGTCGCTCGCTTCGCCGTAGGCGTCGTCCACGGTGGAACCCCCTCCCCTGTGTCCCGCGTCCTCAGCCGGTGAACTTCACATCCGTGACGCCCTGCTTGTAACCGGCGTTGCTGAACCCATCCTTGCCCGCATGCGGCAGCGCAGTCAGCCAGACGAGCACATAGCGCGTATTGACCGGCTTGTCGGCCTTGATGCCGGCGGAGGCCGTGGTGGTCCGTGTCTTGGCCCCGATGCGCTTCAGGCCGTCGACCGAGGCCGGGGTGAGGGAGTCCGCCGCGTAGAGCGAGACGGAGGTGTGGTCACCGCCGTACCGGAGCCCTATCGAGGCGGCGGAGACGTCCTTGGCTGAGCCGAGGTCGTACACGATGCCGACGCCCGGCTTTATGACCATCTCGGGGCCGTCGAGGAACGACTTGGTCCGCCAGAAGGTCGAACTGTCGTCGTCATAGGTCTGCGCGACGTCCCCCGGCGCCTGGGCGTCGCCCTCGGCGACGTACTCCCTGGCGTCCTGGATGGTGATCGGCTTGACGGGCTTCTTGTCCTCCTTGCCGCCGCCGTCGCCATCCGTGATGTGCGTCTCTTCCGTGCCGTCGGACTTGCTGCGGTTCATCAGGGCGTCCGCGAGCTGCCAGCTGCCGAGGCCCAGCGCGGCGATCAGCAGGGCGGAGACGGCCCACTTGAGGGCCCTGCCGGTGCGGCTCTGCAGCGGGGCCGGCGGGGTCGGCACGGGCTGGGTGGGGCCGGGAGGGGTGACCCGTCCGTACGAGCCCTGCTGGTAGGTCGTCCGCTGGTACTCCGGCGGCGCGGTGAAGGCGGGCTCCGGCGGCCGGATCTTCGGCATCTCGCCGATGGCCTTCACCAGGTCCTCCGACGTGGTGCACGGGGGCTCCTGGCGGGACGCCGTCGCCCCGTCATTGGCGAGCGCGCGCATGGCGAGCTCCGCGAGACCGCGGTGGACGCCGGCCCGCACCTGGTCGGGGGCGATGAGACCGACGCCCTTGGGCAGCCCGGACAGGCCGTACGCGTCGTTCTCGTAGGGCCAGCGCTGGGTGAGCGCGGCGTACAGCAGGGCGCCGATCGCCTCGGTGTCGGTGCGCTGGGGAGTCTCGGAGGTGATCCCGCGCAGGGCGGCGTTCACGGCGAGGCCGCGGATGCGCCACTGCCCGGTGGAGGTGCGCAGCACGGCGCTGGGTGTGAGCCGCAGGTGCGCGAGGCCCTCGCGGTGGGCGGCCGCCATCGCGTAGGAGATCTGGCTGACCATCTGGTAGGCGTCGTGCGCCTCGAGGGAGCCGATCGCGAGCAGGGCCGTCAGCTCGGTGGCGTCGGGCAGCCACTCGTGCACGACGTAGACCAGGTCGTTCTCCTCGACCGCGTCCAGGACCTGGACGAAGCGCGGGTCGCCGAGCAGCGCCGACGAACGGGCCGCGGCCAGCACCGAGCGGGCCCGCGGATGGTCGGCCGGCAGCAGGTGCACGCCGACGGCGCGGCGGAGCTTCTCGTCGACCGCACGCCAGCTGCTGAAACCGTCCAGACGAGTGACGCATTCTTCGAGCCGGTAGCGCCTGGCGAGCTTGTGGCCACTGTGCAGCTCGGGCGCTGAGGGCGTGCGAGGGCTCACATGAGTCCCCGTCTCCGCGATGTCCGCGGACTCCTCACGTGTCGTGGTGTCGCGCCCGCCGGCCTCGGCCGCCCCGCCGTCCGTGGCCTGCTCCGCCTTGTCCGCCTTGGCGGTCAACGGATCGTCACCGCTGTTGTCGGCCACGTCGATGGCAGCCGTGCTCCGTTCCGCCACCGTCGTTCCAGCCTCCCCAATCGTTGCGCTCACTCCGACGCCAAAGCCAATTGTGCCCACAGTCCGACGCTATGCACGACACGCGGTGGTCGCCGATGGTTGTGCGCGCCGGTGGACCGGTCAGCGGCCAAGTCGACCGCGAACCATACCGACCATCGAATTCAGTTCCTCGATCCGCATTTTGCGGGCCGCCACGTAGAAGGAGCCCAGCAGGGCCGCTCCGCCGACGACCAGCGCCGCGATCGAGCCGACCACTCCGTGGCCGAGCACCATCGTGAGCGCGTACCCGATCCCGCCGCCGATGATCGCCGCGGGCACCGACGCCAGACAGAGCCGGGCGTACGTACGCACGACGTTCGCGCCGTCCAGGTCACCGCCGAGCCGCTTGCGCAGCCGCTGCCACGCGACACCGACGCCGATGGCATAGGCGAGACCGTAGGAGAAGGCCATGCCGACGACCGCCCAGCGGGCGGGCAGGATCACGTAGCACAGGGCCGAGGCGGCGGCGTTGATGGCGGCGACGATGACCGTGTTGTAGAAGGGGGTCCGGGTGTCCTCGTACGCGTAGAAGCCGCGCAGCACCACGTACTGCACGGAGAACGGGATGAGGCCGAGTCCGAACGCCATGAGGATGTACCCCATGGACTGGGCGGCCTCGGTGCCGCTGGAGCCGAAGAGCAGGGTGCACATCGGGACGCCGAGGGCCACGAACATGAAGGCCACCGGGACGATCGCCACGGCCGAGGTCCGCAGGCCCGAGGAGATGTCGTCGCGCACGGCACCCGGGTCGCCGTCGTGGGCCGAGCGCGAGATGCGCGGCAGCATCGCGGCCATGACCGAGACGGTGATGATGGCCTGCGGCATGCCCCAGATCAGCTGGGCGTTGGAGTAGCCGAGGATGCCGGTGCCCTTGACCGGGGACGCCTCACCCGCGGCGGTGGCGAGCTGGGTGACGACGATGACACCGGCCTGGTTCGCCAGCACGAACAGGACCGTCCACTTGGCGAGCTTCATGGCCTTGCCCAGGCCGTGGCCCTTCCAGTCGAAGCGCAGACGGAAGCGGAAGCCGGTCTCGCGCAGGTACGGGATCATCGCCAGCGCCTGCACGGTCAGCCCGAGCAGGGTGCCGATGCCGAGGAGCCGCACGCCGTCCGCGGGGATCGTCGTCACACCCATGTGGGACTCGGCGGCGGTGCCGTAGACCCAGATGAACATGCCGAACGTGAAGATCATCACGATGTTGTTCAGGACCGGGGTCCACATCATCGCGCCGAACTTGCCGCGGGCGTTGAGGATCTGGCCCATGACGACGTGCACGCCCATGAAGAAGATCGTGGGCAGGCAGTAGCGGGCGAAGGTGACGCCGACGCTGTTGGCCGCCGTGTTGCCGGAGACCGTGTTCGACATCAGCTGGATCAGCAGCGGCGCCGCGAAGACGACCACGGCGACGATCACGGCCAGGGCGACCATCACGAGGGTGAGCAGGCGGTTGGCGAACGCCTCGCCGCCGTCCTCGTCCTCCTTCATGGAGCGCACCAGTTGCGGCACGAACACCGAGTTCAGGCCGCCGCCGACGGTCAGGATGTAGATCATCGTCGGCAGCGTGTACGCGACGGTCCAGGTGTCGCCGAGAAGTCCGGCGCCGAGCGCCGCGGTGATCACCATCGTGCGGACGAAACCGGTGAGGCGGGAGACGAGCGTGCCCGCCGCCATCACCGCGCTCGACTTCATGAGACTCGACCCACGACCGCCCTTCTTGGGAGCGGCGGCCGGTGCGGGAGCGGGCGGAGGCGCCTGGAGCGGTGCCTGACCGAGGAACTGGGTCGGATCGTCGACCGGCACCTCGGACGGCGCGCGGCCCCCGCCGTAGCCGGGCTGCTGGTCGCGGAAGAGGTGGGCGAAGGCGTCCGGCTCGTGGCGCTCCTCGCCGGCCTGCGTCACCAGGTCGTCGACGCCGACGAACTGGGTCGTCCGCGCGTCGTCGCCGTACGGCAGGTACTGGGACGGGCCCTCGGGCTCCGGCGCCGGCGTCTGGGCCCACACGCGGGGATCGGGCTGGTACTGACCGGCCGGCGGCGGGGCGTACAGGGGCCCGGGGGCCTGGTAGGTGCCCGGGGGCGGCGGAGGGTGCGCGGCGCGGTCGTACAGCGCCTCGGTCACCGGGTCCTGGGCGGAGAGGTCCTGCGCCCGGTACGGGTCCTGCTGGTACGCGTCCTGGAGGTACGCGTCCTGGGGATAGGCGTCAGGGGCCTGCTGCGGCGGCGGGACCTGCCCACCGGCCCCGCGGGGGTCGGCGTACGGGCGGCCGTCGCCCGCGGCGGGACCACCCGAGCCCTGACCACGGTCACCGTCGTACGGCGCGTTCATGGATACCCCACCTCATCGTCCCCGGCCCACCGGCCACGACATCGCTCAACGGTCCACTCTCTCACCCGTGCCCGACGGGGCCGCGCTTTCCGCAGCGGTGTCCGCGGTCGGGTCACTCGGCTGCTCCGGAACGTCCGCTTGCGCGGTGGGAGCCGTCGCTTCTTGTGACTCGCCCGGCTCCGCGGCGGTTGCGCCGTCCTGCGGCTCGTCCTCGGGCGGCAGGACGGCCGCGGCGCGCTTGCGCTGGGTGTACATCCGGAAACCGGCCAGGACCAGCAGCAGGACACCGCCGCCGATGACGAGCATCACCGTCGGCGTGATCTCGGTGGCGTCGACCTGGAAGGCGATCTTCTTGCCGTAGGGCTGGTTGTCCTCGGTGAAGAGCTGAGCGTAGACGGTGATCGGTCCGGTGGCCTTGGCCGTGGTGGTGAACTTCACGGACTGGCTGTGGCCGCTGGCGATCTTCACCTCCTGCTCCTCGGAGAGGCCGTCGCCGATCTTGAGGCGGGTGCCGTTGGCCGACGTGAGGCGCAGGACGAGGTGGTCGACGTCCTGCCACAGGTTGTTCTGCACGGACACCGGGATGGTCGCGCTGCGGCCCGAGAGCCGCATTCCTGACTTGTCGATGAGGGCGACCTGGTCGGTGATGTCGGAGAGGTACGTCGAGACACCGTCGCGGAACGACTCCGCGGCGCCGGCCCTGCCCCGCCACGACGTGGACATCTCACGGTCCATCGCCCGGCCGAACGGAGTCACCACGCGGGACTGGTCGGTGAGGACGACCTTGAAGTTCTCGAGGTCGTCCTGGGTGCCCTGGATCTTCTGGAACGCCGCGCCCGACAGTTCCTGCTTCCCCAGCGAGGCGGGGTAGGACCGGGTGGAGGGAACTCGCGTGGTCGCGCCCGGGTCGGGTGTGGCTGTGGTGGCGGCCGACAGGCTCTGCGGCTGCGACCAGGTGCTGTCCTGGAGGGCGTGCAACGCCTCGGCCAGCGCGTGGGCCTGGCTGCTGGTGGGCATCCGCTGCGGGGCCACCACGACGCTGCGCTGCCGGTCCGTCTGCCGGGCGAGCATCAGACTCTGGGCGAGGAACTCCTGGACGGCCAGCGTGGAGTTCTCGGCACGGGTCATGTCGCCCTGGAACGCGGTCGACAGCCGGGCGTCGGCGACCACCGCCGTGGCACCGCCGCCGATGGGCCGCGCGGCGGACGGGGTGTAGGTAAGGCCGCCGGTCTCCCGGAAGCTGTCGCTGCGCGCGATGATCTTGTCGGCGCCGGCGGACGTGGCGACCTTGACGATGTCCGGGTCGACAGCACCCTCCGCGGGCCACGCGTAGGACGTGTCGGCCTTCACATGAAGGATCGTGTCCACGGTGGACACGGCGGCGTCCGTGGCGTCCTTGAGATGGCCGAGCGAACCGGTGACCTTGGTGCCCGAGTGCGCGAGGGACGCCAGATCCGGATCGGCGAACGGCAGTGTGACCACTTTCTGGTCCTCGACGGCCTTCTGCAGGTCGTTCAGCCACTCCTTGGCGACCGCCTGGTCCTTGCCCGACGTGAACTCCCCGTCGGCGCCCTTGATCTTGTAGGTCTCCGTCATCGCGTCGACGGAGGCCAGCAGGTCGGGGTCGAGCACCCAGGTCACGTCGAGGTCGTCGCCGAGCGCCAGCATCTGCTGCAGGCGGCCGCCCGGGGCGATCTGCCGCGCCAGGCTGTCGTCGTTGAAGACGGGCGTCTGCTGCTCGTTCGTTCCGGTCTCGGCGGTGAGGTGGGTGTCGGAGATCAGCGGCCACAGAGCCGTCGTCCTCGTCCGGTTGCCCCCACCGGCCGGCTGCCACGGCAGAAAGGTCCGCTGGATGCCGAGCGTCTGCTGGTAGGGCAGAGCGGCGGTCTGGCCCATGAGGGCCACGCTGATCTGATAGACGCCGTCGGCGCCCAGATGCAGCTCCTTCACCGGCACCGACAGCGTGTAGTCCTGCGTGGCGCCGGGCGCCAGCTTCGCGAGCTTCTGGGCGTACTTGCTCGCGACCTCTGTGCCGTCCGGCGAGCCGCCGGAGCCGCTCTTCGCGGCGTCGTCGAGTGCCGTACGCCCGTCGTAGGAGGTGCCGACCCGCAGCCCCAGGTGTGCGCCGGTGACGGCCTGCTTGCCGTTGTTCCTGACCGTGCCGCGGACCGTCAGGGTGTCCTGGGCCGTCGGCACGCTGGGCGAGAGCTGATTGACGGCCACGTCGACCGTGCTCGTGCCGCTCGCCTTGGCCGCGGCGGTCATCGGTGCGGAGGCCGCCGCCGGCGCGGCACCCGACAGCAGCGGAAGCGCGGTCAGGAGCGGCGCCGCGGCGAGCAGCACGCCGGTGCGCCGCAACAGACGGCGGGCAGGTGAGGGACTCATCCCTGGGAAGTCTGCCGCCTCGGCCACGCGCTCGTCCGTCCCTCGTCGTCGTCAGTGGTCGCAGATGTGTCCACGCATGGTAACGAGGCGCACTGTGGCTGAGTGCCCCGGTCCGCTCCACAAGATCGTGGAGCCAGGGTAGGGGGCCGCTCCGGCGGCCGCGGCACGGCCCCGGGAAACGGTTCGGTCCGGGTGCTTCGCGGCACGTACCCTGTCCTGTTGTGCCGAACGCCAATGAAGACAATCCCAGCGCCCTGAGCCAGGTGCAGCGTCTCGCCGTCAGCGAGCTGCTGCGGGTCTCGCCTGTCGCAGACGACCTCGCCCGCAGATTCCAGGAGGCCGGGTTCTCCCTCGCCCTGGTCGGCGGCTCGGTCCGGGACGCGCTGCTCGGCCGGCTCGGCAACGATCTGGACTTCACGACGGACGCCCGGCCCGAGGACGTACTGAAGATCGTCCGGCCCTGGGCCGACGCGGTCTGGGAGGTCGGGATCGCCTTCGGCACCGTCGGCTGCCAGAAGAACGCCCGCGTCGGTGACGTCGAGCAGAGTTTCCAGGTCGAGGTCACCACCTACCGGTCCGAGGCGTACGACCGCACCTCGCGCAAGCCGGAGGTGTCGTACGGGGAGTCCATCGAGGAAGACCTCGTGCGCCGCGACTTCACCGTGAACGCGATGGCCGTCGCCCTCCCCGAGAAGGACTTCATCGATCCGCACGGGGGCCTTGAGGACCTGGCGGCGCGGGTCCTGCGCACGCCGGGCACGCCCGAGGACTCGTTCTCCGATGACCCGCTGCGCATGATGCGGGCGGCGCGCTTCGCCGCGCAGCTCGACTTCGAGGTGGATGCCGGGGTCGTCGCCGCGATGACGGCCATGGCCGGCCGCATCGAGATCGTCTCGGCGGAGCGCGTGCGGGACGAGCTGAACAAGCTGCTCCTCTCCGCGCACCCGCGCAAGGGCCTGACCCTCCTCGTCGACACGGGCCTGGCCGACCACGTCCTGCCCGAGCTGCCGGCCCTGCGACTGGAGCGGGACGAGCACCACCGGCACAAGGACGTCTACGACCACTCGCTGATCGTGCTCGAACAGGCGATGGCGCTGGAGACCGACGGGCCGGATCTGACGCTGCGCCTCGCGGCTCTGCTGCACGACATCGGCAAGCCGCGGACGCGCCGCTTCGAGGCGGACGGCCGCGTCTCCTTCCACCACCACGAGGTGGTCGGCGCCAAGATGACGAAGAAGCGCATGACCGCGCTGAAGTACTCGAACGAGCTGGTGAAGGATGTCTCGCGCCTCGTCGAGCTGCACCTGCGCTTTCACGGATACGGCACCGGCGAGTGGACGGATTCCGCCGTCCGTCGCTATGTGCGGGACGCTGGTCCGCTGCTCGAACGGCTGCACAAGCTGACCCGGTCCGACTGCACGACGCGCAACAAGCGCAAGGCGAATGCTCTTTCCCGCGCTTACGACGGGCTGGAGGAGCGCGTCGCCCGGCTCCAGGAGCAGGAGGAGCTGGACTCGATCCGTCCGGACCTCGACGGCAACGAGATCATGGAGATCCTGGGGATCGGTCCCGGCCCCGCGATCGGCCAGGCGTACAAGTTCCTCCTGGAGCTGCGCCTGGAGAACGGGCCGATGGAGCAAGACGCGGCGGTCGCCGCTCTCAAGGAGTGGTGGGCGGAGCAGCCGCAGGGCTAGTACGCGAGCCAGATCGCGGGGCGCTGTTTCACGTGAAACAGCGCCCCGCGGCGTTTCTGGGGCCTTGGCACACGGCTAGGGGTCACGGAGTACGTCGTTGTTTCACGTGAAACAACGACGTACTTATCCCCGCCTCAGACCGGGTTCTTCGCGCGGGTCTGGAAGCGGGCCATGGCAAGGGCGACGGCGCCGTAGAGAGCCGCGATGAGCGCTACCAGCGGGACGGAGCGGCCGTCAGGCGGCAGCATCAGGGCCGCCACCCCCGCGGCGGCGACGAACGAGATGTTGAACAGCACGTCATAGACGGAGAAGATCCGTCCGCGGAAGCCGTCGTCGACCGAGGACTGGACGACCGTGTCGGTGGCGATCTTCGCTCCCTGCGTCGCGACTCCCAGGACGAAGGCGGCCGCCACGGTGGGTGCGGGTTCGAAGAAAAGTCCCAGGGCCGGCTCCAGCACGGCGGTCGCGCCGGCGCAGACCGCGATCCAGCCACCCGGTCCGAACCGTCCCGTGGCCGCAGGCGTCACGAGGGCCGCGACGAAGAATCCCGCTCCCGAGACGCCCAGTGCGAGGCCCAGCAGGGCCAGTCCCTCGGACTCCGTGGACGACCACGCGTACCGGCACAGCATCAGCACCATGACCAGCAGAGCGCCGTAGCAGAACCGCATCACCGTGACCGCGGCCAGGGCCCGCGCCGCGGGGCGTCGGGAGGTGAGGTGGCGTACGCCGGCGAGCAGGTCCCGTGCGGTGCCGGACAGGGCCGCTTTGAGCCGCGGTCGCACCAGCTCCGGGTCCGGCCCGAGCAGGTGTATGCCGAGCCGGAGTGAGGCCAGGGCGGCGCAGAGGTAGAGCGCCGCGCCGAGCAGTACGACGGCGGCGTCCGAATCGGCGCCCACGAGGCGGATGACGAAGGCCAGGCCGCCGCCGACGGTCGCCGCGAGGGTGCCCGCGGTCGGGGAGAGCGAGTTGGCCACGACGAGGCGGTCGGCGTCGACGACGCGGGGCAGCGCGGCCGAGAGACCGGCGAGGACGAAACGGTTGACTGCGGTGACGCAGAGGGCGGAGGCGTAGAAGAGCCAGTCCGGTGCGTGGCTCACCATGAGAGCGGCCGTCGCGGAGGCCAGCAGTACGCGCAGCAGGTTGCCGTAGAGGAAGACCTGGCGTCGGCGCCACCGGTCGAGAAGGACGCCCGCGAAGGGGCCCACGAGGGAGTAGGGCAGCAGCAGGACGGCCATCGCCGAGGCGATGGCGGCGGGCGAGGTCTGCTTCTCCGGGGAGAAGACGACGTACGTGGCGAGCCCGACCTGATACACGCCGTCCGCGCCCTGGGAGAGCAGCCGGAGCGCGAGCAGCCGCCGGAAGTCGCGCAGGCGCAGCAGGACGCGCAGATCACCAACGACAGCCATGGGCACAGCCTCACATAGGGGAAGGCCCCCGGTCGCACGGTGGGGTGCGGTCCGGGGGCCTCGACAGCCCTCAGGGGAAAGGGTGTTTCACGTGAAACACCGCATCCGGAGGAAGGTCAGCGCTCGACCTCGCCCTTGATGAACTTCTCGACGTTCTCGTAGGCCTCGTCGTCGAAGTACTGCACCGGCGGGGACTTCATGAAGTACGAGGACGCGGAGAGGATCGGGCCGCCGATACCGCGGTCCTTGGCGATCTTCGCGGCGCGCACGGCGTCGATGATGACACCGGCCGAGTTCGGGGAGTCCCAGACCTCGAGCTTGTACTCGAGGTTCAGCGGGACCTCGCCGAAGGCGCGACCCTCAAGGCGGACGTACGCCCACTTGCGGTCGTCGAGCCACGCGACGTAGTCGGACGGGCCGATGTGGACGTTCTTCTCGCCCAGCTCACGGTCGCGGATCTGCGAGGTGACGGCCTGCGTCTTCGAGATCTTCTTCGACTCGAGGCGGTCCCGCTCGAGCATGTTCTTGAAGTCCATGTTGCCGCCGACGTTGAGCTGCATGGTGCGCTCGAGACGGACACCGCGGTCCTCGAACAGCTTCGCCATCACGCGGTGCGTGATGGTCGCGCCGACCTGCGACTTGATGTCGTCACCGACGATCGGGACGCCCGCCTCGGTGAACTTGTCAGCCCATTCCTTGGTGCCGGCGATGAAGACCGGAAGGGCGTTGACGAAGGCGACCTTGGCGTCGATGGCGCACTGGGCGTAGAACTTCGCCGCGTCCTCGGAACCGACGGGCAGGTAGCAGACGAGAACGTCGACCTGCTTGTCCTTGAGGATCTGGACGACGTCGACCGGGGCCTCGTCGGACTCCTCGATCGTCTCGCGGTAGTACTTGCCCAAACCGTCGAGCGTGTGACCACGCTGGACCTGGACGCCCGAGTTCGGGACGTCGCAGATCTTGATGGTGTTGTTCTCGGAGGCGCCGATGGCGTCCGCGAGGTCCAGGCCGACCTTCTTCGCGTCGACGTCGAACGCGGCGACGAACTCGACGTCACCGACGTGGTAGTCGCCGAACTGGACGTGCATGAGGCCGGGGACCTTGGTCTCCGGGTCTGCGTCCTTGTAGAACTCGACGCCCTGCACCAGCGAGGCGGCGCAGTTGCCCACGCCAACGATGGCTACGCGAACCGAACCCATTCCGGTTGCTCCCTGTGTGTACTGGTGAAGTCCTGAGCGGACTTCACGTGGCGGTGTCTTCGGACGGATCCGGCCGGGTGCTGTCCCGGTGCCGGGGCAGGCCGCCCGTCTCTCCAGATGTGTCCTGCTGAGCTGCGTCCTCCGGGCCCGGCTTTCGCTGGTCACGCCCCGTGCGCTCGCTCTCGATCAACTCGTTCAGCCAGCGCACCTCGCGCTCCACGGACTCCATGCCGTGGCGCTGCAACTCGAGGGTGTAGTCGTCCAGGCGCTCCCGGGTGCGGGTGAAGGAGAGGCGCATCTTTTCGAGCCGCTCCTCCAGCCGGCTCCGACGGCCTTCGAGCACGCGCATGCGTACGTCGCGCGAGGTCTGCCCGAAGAAGGCGAAACGCGCGGCGAAGTGCTCGTCCTCGTAGGCGTCGGGGCCGGTCTGCGAGAGGAGGTCCTCGAAGTGCTCCTTACCTTCCGCCGTCAACCGGTAGACGATCTTGGCGCGACGCCCGGTGAGCGCGGCCGGAGCGTCGGCGGGACCGGCACCCGGTTCCTCGATCAACCAGCCGCTCGCGACCAGCGTCTTGAGGCAGGGGTACAGCGTCCCGTAGCTGAAGGCGCGGAAGACGCCCAGTGACGTATTGAGTCGTTTGCGCAGCTCATAGCCGTGCATCGGGGACTCGCGGAGCAGCCCGAGTACGGCGAACTCAAGGATGCCGGAGCGCCGGCTCATCGTCGCCTCCTCACTGTCGCGGTCCCATGTATCGACTCTTTATGTCGTGCTGATGTATCGACTCGATACATCTCGACGATAGATCGACCATCCGATTGCGACAAGGGCAAGGACGGTGAACGGCGTCACATCAGGGATTCAAAGGAAGCAACTTGCCTGTTTTGGGGTGAACTTCGGCCCTCGGAGGGTTTTGACGGTGCGTAGTCTGTCCGCCATGCAGACCACCGGGAACCAAGTGATGCCTGGGGGCGTCGTTGTCCCAGGTGCAGTGCGGGTGAGTGCCGGAAGCGGCGCATCCGTACTCCGGGGGGACCGGAAACCAGACGCCGTTTCCAGGCGCGCGTGGCCGCGCCTGCCCGAGGAGTAGTCGTTCGATGAGCGAGCACCGTCGCAAACCGCCGCAGCCGCAGGGCGGCGGGCGCGCCGCGGCCCGACGCGGAGCGTCACCAGAACCGTCGGGCCGCCGTGCGGCGCCGCGCGGCAGCACCGCGTCGCCCTCCGGTTCCTACGATCCCCCGAGTTCCTCGGGCTCGTACGGCAGCCCCGAGGAGGACCGTCCCTGGGGAGGCCGCGCGGAGGCCCGCCGGGCCGCGCAGCGCGGCAGCGGGAGCCGGCGCAAAGCCACCCCCGACGGGGGCGGCGCCGGGCGCGGTGGCGCCGGCGGAGGGGGACGCCGCGGTGGCGGCGGCCCGAGCGGTCCGGGGCGCGGCAGGGGCCGCGGCGCGGGAGGCCCGCAGAAGAAGCGGTTCATCGACTACCCGCGCGCGGGCAAGTACGGCGCCGCTCGGTTCGTGCCGTCCTGGAAGCAGGTCGCCGGTACGTGCTTCGGTTTCCTGCTGCTGGGGATCGGCGCGTTCGGCATCGGCCTGCTGGTCGTGTCCGTGCCGGTCGAGGCACAGGCGGCGCAGGCCCAGTCGAACGTCTTCTACTGGGACGACAACACGCAGATGGCCGCGACGGGCGGCAAGCAGAACCGTCAGATCGTGCCCCTGGACGAGATTCCGAAGTCCATGCGCAATGCGGTCATCTCGGCGGAGAACGCCTCGTTCTATGACGACTCCGGCGTCGACCCGATGGGCATCGCGCGCGCGATGTTCAACATGGCGCGGGGCGGTCAGACGCAGGGCGGCTCGACCATCACCCAGCAGTACGTGAAGAACGCCATGCTGGACGACCAGTCGCAGTCGATCTCCCGCAAGGCCAAGGAACTCTTCATCTCGGTGAAGGTCGGCGCCACGGTCGACAAGGACGACATCCTCAAGGGGTACCTCAACACCGCGTACTTCGGTCGCAACGCCTACGGCATCCAGGCGGCCGCGCGGGCCTACTTCGACACGAATTCCCGGGACCTCACCCCCGAGCAGAGCATCTTCCTCGCCTCGATGCTCAAGGGCCCGAACCTCTACAACCCTGACGGAGGCATCGGCGAGGCCGCGACGCCGGCCGCCAACAAGGCGCGTGCCGAGTCGCGGTGGAAGTGGATCGCCGACCGTGAGGTCGAGGTCGGGAACATGACCAAGGCCGAGCGCAGCAGCCTCAAGGGCTTCCCCGAGACCAAGAAGCAGAAGTCCGCTCTCTCGGGCCAGACGGGCTACCTGGTGGACATCGCCAAGGACTACGTCACCAAGAAGAGCCACATCTCGCCCGAGGCCCTGGAGATGGGTGGCTACAAGATCTACACGACCTTCAACAAGAAGAAGGTCGAACAGCTCCAGAAGGCGGTCAAGGCGACCGAGGACAGTTTCCTCGACCCCAAGCACCGTGCGAAGGACAAGTACGTGCAGTTCGGCGCCGGCTCGGTCGATCCGAACAGCGGTGCCATCGTGGCCTTGTACGGCGGCGCGGGGTACGACCAGGACCACTACACGAACAACGCCAACACCGCGGGTGTCCCCGTCGGCTCCACCTGGAAGCCCTTCGTCCTGGCCTCCGCGATGGAGTACGGCACGAACAAGTCGGGCGGGAAGCCGATCTCCCCGATGAGCCTGTACAACGGCAACGACCTCGTCGTGATCAAGGACCGCAACGGTGATCCCATCCGGGCGGCCGACGGCACGCCGTTCCGGCAGAAGAACGAGAGCGACCGGGCTTGGGGCGACATCACCCTGCGCAAGGCCATGGAGCAGTCGGTCAACTCGCCGTTCGTCCAGCTCGGCATCGATGTGGGCCTGGACAAGACACGCGACCTGGCGAAGAAGGCCGGCATCCTTGAGGGCAGCTTCGACCAGGGCAACAAATACAACGCGTCCTTCTCCCTGGGTACGTCCACGCCGAGCGCCATCCGCATGGCGGACGCCTACGGGTCGTTCGCCGCATCCGGCACGCACTACGACCCGTACTCCGTGACCAAGGCCGTCGACAAGAACGGCAGCGCCCTGCCGGGCTTCGAGAAGCCGAAGTCGGCTCAGGCCATGCCGGCGTCGGTGGCGGACAACGTCACCGATGTCCTGCAGAACGTGGTGAAGAACGGTACGGGCAAGAAGGTCGCGGACATCGGCTTCCCCGTCGCCGGCAAGACCGGTACGACGGACGAGAACAAGTCGGCCTGGTTCGTGGGGTACACCCCGGAGCTGTCGACGGCCGTCACGCTGTTCCGTACCGACCCGCGGTCCAACGGCAAGAAGCTGCTGTCCATGAACGGCACGGGTGGAGTGACCTCCATCCACGGTGGTGACATTCCGGCGCAGATCTGGAAGGACTACATGGCGGCCGCCCTGAAGGGCGTCGACCACAAGAACTTCCCCACGCCCGAGAAGATCGGTGAGATCGTCGGCACTCCGACGCCGACCCCGACGCCGACCCCGTCCGTGACGCCGTCCCCGACCGAGACCGAGACGGTCAAGCCGTCCACGAAGCCGTCCACGAGCCCCACGCCGTCCACCAGCGAGTCGTGCGGCAAGTGGGACTGGAACTGTGACGACAACGGCGGTGCGGGCAATGGCGGCACCGACACGGGCGGCACCGACGGCGGGGGCGGGATGAGCCCCTCGCCGACGGAGAGCGTCACCGAAGGACCTGGAGGCACCAGAGGCAACCAGAACGGGGGCGGCCTGTTCGGAGGGACAGGCTAAGCCGCTCGAAGCAGTGCGCCGAGGGCTGTGCGCGGATCCCGGACGGGAACCCGCGCACAGCCCTCAGTCGTTCCTGGGGCGGGTGGTGGGGCCCTGGACGGGCAGTGGCGGTCCTCGCCGCCTCTCCACACCCTCGCCGTCTTCTCGGCCGCGTACGGCAGGATGTGCGGCATGCCCAGTGCTGAGACGACGTATACGAGCCGCCAGGAGCCGGAGCCGGAGCCGGTACGGCCGACCCGGGAGGACGAGGTCGCGGCGGCCGGCAGCGAGCTCATCGGGGGCCCTGTCGGGCGGCGGGCGCTGATCGGGCGCTCATGGTGGACCCCGGTCCGCGTCATCGCGCTGGTGATGCTCGGCATGTTCGCGCTCGGGATGATCCAGAAATTCCCCTGCTACGACGGTTCGTGGTTCTACGGAGCGAGCTCCCAGTACACGCACGCGTGCTACTCGGACATCCCGCACCTCTACCAGGGGCGCGGGTTCGCCGACGGCCTGGTGCCGTACTTCGACAAGCTCCCCGGCGACATGGAGTACCTCGAGTACCCGGTGCTCACCGGCCTCTTCATGGAGGTCGCCGCCTGGCTGACGCCGGGCAGCGGCTCCATCCAGCACCAGGAACAGGTGTACTGGATGGTGAACGCCGGGATGCTGATGATCTGCGCCGCGGTCATCGCCGTCTGTGTCGCCCGGACCCACCGCAGGCGGCCCTGGGACGGCCTTCTGGTGGCCCTGGCGCCCGCGTTCGCGCTGACGGCCACCATCAACTGGGATCTCTTCGCGGTGGCGCTCACAGCGGCCGCGATGCTGATGTGGTCGCGGGGCCGCGCCCTCGCCTTCGGGGTGCTCCTCGGGCTCGCGACCGCCGCCAAGCTCTACCCCGTCCTCCTTCTCGGCCCGCTGTTCGTGCTGTGCTGGCGGGCCGGGAAGTGGCGGTCCTTCGGCGTCGCGACGGTCGGTGCGGCCGTCTCGTGGGTGGTGGTGAACGCGCCGGTGCTGCTCCTCGCACCCGACGGCTGGTCGAAGTTCTACACGTTCAGCCAGGAGCGCGGCGTGGACTTCGGCTCCTTCTGGCTGATCATCTCCCAGCACCGGGACACGCCGCTCGACACCGATGTCGTCAACACCCTGGCCACGGCCCTGATGGTGCTGGCCTGCCTCGGTGTCGGGGCCCTCACGCTGACCGCACCGCGCCGTCCGCGCTTCGCTCAGCTGGCCTTCCTGGTCGTCGCGGTCTTCATCCTCACCAACAAGGTCTACTCGCCGCAGTACGTCCTGTGGCTGATCCCGCTCGCCGTTCTCGCGCGGCCGAAGTGGCGGGACTTCCTGATCTGGCAGGCCTGTGAGGTCGCGTACTTCCTGGGGATCTGGCTGTACCTCGCCTACACCACCAGCGGTGACAAGCATCAGGGTCTGCCGACCGACGGCTACCAACTGGCCATCGCCGCTCACCTGGTGGGCACGCTGTACCTGTGTGCCGTCATCATCCGCGACATCTGGCTGCCGGACCGGGACGTGGTGCGCCGCGCGGGCGCGGACGACCCGTCGGGCGGCGTACTGGACGGCGCCGAGGACCGCTTCGTCCTGGGGTATGCGGCCCATCCCCCGCGCCACGCGGGCCACGGCGGTGAGCAGCCGCCGGTGAACTGGGGCAAGGACGCGGACAGTTCGCTCTGAGCGAACAGGCGACGTGCAGGGAACGGAATCGGGGCCGGGCACCTCCTAGGTGCCCGGCCCCGATGCGTTCGTCTTCAGTAGCAGCCGGTTCAGCGGTCCACGAGCCGGTCGAACTGTGTCGTGGTGTGCCGCAGATGGGCCACCAGTTCCTCGCCCACCTTCGGCTCGGCGGCGTCCGACGGCACGAACAGGATCGACACCTGCATGTGCGGCGGCTCGGCGAACCAGCGCTGCTTGCCGGACCAGACGTACGGCGCGAGGTTGCGGTTCACCGTCGCGAGGCCGGCCCGGGCGACGCCCTTGGCGCGGGGCATGACACCGTGCAGCGCCTTCGGGGCCTCCAGGCCGACGCCGTGCGACGTTCCGCCCGCCACGACCACGAGCCAGCCGTCGGAGGCCGCCTTCTGCTGGCGGTAGCCGAACCGGTCGCCCTTGGCGACACGCGTGACGTCCAGGACCGCGCCGCGGTACTCGGTCGCCTCGTGGTCGCCCAGCCACAGCCGCGTGCCGATCCGCGCGCGGAAACGGGTCTGCGGGAACTGCTGCTGCAGCCGCGCCAGTTCCTCGGCCTTGAGGTGGCTCACGAACATGGTGTGCAGCGGCAGGCGGGCCGCGCGCAGCCGGTCCATCCAGCCGATGACCTCCTCGACGGCGTCCGAGCCGTCGGTGCGGTCGAGCGGCAGGTGGATGGCGAAGCCCTCCAGGCGCACGTCCTGGATGGCGTGGGCGAGCTGCGGCAGGTCCTGCTCGGTCACGCCGTGCCGCTTCATCGAGGACATGACCTCGACGACGACGCGGGCGCCGACGAGGCCGTGCACGCCGTCGACGGAGGAGACGGAGCGGATGACGCGGTCGGGCAGCGGAACCGGTTCCTCGCCCCGCCGGAACGGGGTCAGGACCAGCAGGTCGCCGCTGAACCAGTCCTTGATCCGGGCGGCTTCGTAGGTGGTTCCGACGGCGAGGATGTCGGAGCCGAGGCGGGAGGCCTCCTCCGCGAGCCGTTCATGGCCGAAGCCGTATCCGTTGCCCTTGCAAACGGGCACGAGCCCCGGAAACTGCTCGAGCACGTGCTTGTGGTGTGCCCGCCAGCGCGCGGTGTCGACGTAGAGCGTGAGCGCCATGGCCGGTCCCGGAACCTTTCTCGTGGCTGCGGTGTATCAGAGGTATGAAGAGTCTTTGGAGCTACGTGAATTGTGCCGGGTCCGCCGGGAAAGCGGGGCGGGGTGGGCCGGGAGGGGCCGCAGGCGGCCCCGTGACCGGCCCGCGGTCAGCGCCGGGACATGTACATGTCCAGCGCCTTGTGCAGCAGTTTGTTGAGCGGGAAGTCCCACTCGCCGAGGTACTCGGCGGCCTCGCCACCCGTGCCGACCTTGAACTGGATGAGGCCGAAGAGGTGGTCGGTCTCGTCCAGCGAGTCGCTGATGCCGCGCAGGTCGTAGACCGTGGCGCCGAGTGCGTAGGAGTCGCGCAGCATGCGCCACTGCATCGCGTTCGAGGGCCGGACCTCGCGGCCGATGTTGTCGGAGGCCCCGTAGGAGTACCAGACGTGTCCGCCGACGACGAGCATCGTCGCCGCCGAGAGGTTCACCCCGTTGTGGCGCGCGAAATACAGCCGCATGCGGTTGGGGTCCTCGGAGTTGAGGGCCGTCCACATGCGCTGGAAGTACGAGAGCGGGCGGGGCCGGAAGTGGTCGCGCACGGCCGTGATCTCGTACAGGCGCTGCCACTCGGCGAGGTCCTGGTAGCCACCCTGGACGACCTCGACCCCTGCCTTCTCGGCCTTCTTGATGTTGCGGCGCCACAGCTGGTTGAAGTTCTTGTGGACTTCTTCCAGGGAGCGGTTGGCGAGCGGCACCTGGAAGACGTAGCGCGGCTGCACGTCACCGAAGCCGGCCCCGCCGTCCTCGCCCTGCTGCCAGCCCATGCGGCGCAGCTTGTCGGCGACCTCGAAGGCGCGGGGCTCGATGAAGTCCGCCTCGATGTCGCGCAGGCGCTTCACATCCGGGTCCTGGATGCCCCTCTTGATCGAAGCGGCTTCCCAGCGCCGGATGATGACGGGCGGGCCCATCTTCACGGAGAAGGCGCCCTGCTGCTTCAGGTGCGCCAGCATCGGGCGCAGCCAGTCGTCGAGGTTGGGGGCGAACCAGTTGATGACCGGGCCCTCGGGGAGGTACGCGAGGTACCGCTTGATCTTGGGGAGCTGGCGGTAGAGGACCAAGCCCGCGCCGACCATCTCGCCGTTGCGGTCGTCGAACCAGCCCATGTTCTCCGAGCGCCACTCGGCCTTCACGTCGGCCCAGGCCGGGACCTGCATGTGACTGGCCGCGGGCAGGCTCTGGAGGTATGCCAGATGCTGCTCGCGGCTGATGGTCCTCAGGGTCAGGCTCATTCGGGGCGCTCCTCGGGCTGGTGTGTCCCCATGGGTACAGGGGCTCCGGCTCTCGCGCGAAGCCTACTGCGCCCTGTGAGCGCCCCGACTGGCCGTATGGGAGGTCGACCCCCTTGAGGGGGCTGGCCTCAGCCGAGGATGCCGCCGAACAGACCGCCGTGGGCCATTCCGATGAAGAAGCCGACGGCCGAGGCGCCGAGACCCAGGATCAGGGCGAAGCGTTCCCGGGTCGTCTCCGACACGTACTGGCCGTAGGCGCCGGTGAGGATGCCGATCAGGCCGGTCCAGGAGCTGAGGAGGTGGAGGTTGTGCCAGATCGAGGTGATGAGGGCGATGATCCCGAGCACCGCGGTCACCGCGAGCAGCGTGTCCGGGACCGGATGGGGCTTTCCGTCCGAGGCGAGAAGAGAGCCTGCGTTGGTGCTGTGCGGTCGCATTGCTTGTGCCATGAGGGCACCTCCTGCGGAAGGCGGCGCATCGTAGCGCCATACACACCCGACGTGTACAGATTGCGGGCCTCTGCTGCCGGATTTCAACCGGAAGCCCCGGGGCGGGTAGTCTGTACCGTCTGCAACGGTGTCTGCACGTGTCCCTACGAGGGACTAGTACCCACTGATCCGCTCGGTTCTCCCTCCGGGAGACCGATTGTCAGTGGTCGCCGATACCGTCGCTCACGCATAACAACCCTCCTGCCACGGAACGACCGTGGCCGCTGAGTCCAAAGGAGGTGGGTTCCACATGCGTCACTACGAGGTGATGGTCATCCTCGACCCCGATCTCGAGGAGCGTGCTGTCTCCCCCCTGATCGAGAACTTCCTCTCCGTCGTCCGCGAGGGCAACGGAAAGGTCGAGAAGGTCGACACCTGGGGCCGTCGTCGTCTCTCGTACGAGATCAAGAAGAAGCCTGAGGGCATCTACTCGGTCATCGACCTGCAGGCCGAGCCTGCGGTCGTCAAGGAGCTCGACCGGCAGATGAACCTGAACGAGTCGGTCCTCCGGACCAAGGTCCTCCGTCCCGAGACCCACTGAACTTCCTAGTTCAGCGGTCCTGGGATCCGAGTAGCAGCAAGCAGTCCGCAGCAAACCCGCCGAGAGGTACCCCATGGCAGGCGAGACCGTCATCACGGTCGTCGGCAATCTTGTCGACGACCCCGAGCTGCGCTTCACCCCCTCCGGTGCGGCGGTCGCGAAGTTCCGTGTCGCGTCCACTCCCCGCACCTTCGACCGGCAGACCAATGAGTGGAAGGACGGCGAGAGCCTGTTCCTGACCTGCTCGGTCTGGCGTCAGGCGGCGGAGAACGTCGCGGAGTCGCTCCAGCGAGGCATGCGCGTCATCGTGCAGGGCCGGCTGAAGCAGCGGTCCTACGACGACCGTGAGGGCGTCAAGCGCACGGTCTACGAGCTGGACGTCGAGGAAGTCGGCGCCAGCCTGCGCAGCGCCACGGCCAAGGTCACCAAGACCAGCGGCCGCGGTGGCCAGGGCGGTTACGGCGGCGGCGCCGGCGGCGGCCAGCAGGGCGGCGGCTGGAGCGGTGGCTCCGGCGGCGGTCAGCAGCAGGGTGGCGGCGGGGCTCCCGCCGACGACCCCTGGGCGACCGGTGCGCCGGCCGGCGGCAGCGGTCAGCAGCAGGGCGGCGGCGGTGGCGGCTGGGGCGGAAGCTCTGGCGGTTCCGGCGGCGGCTACTCGGACGAGCCCCCCTTCTAGGCCCTCGGGCCGAGGGTGGGCCGTACCCCCACTTCTTGATCACACAGGAGATACACCATGGCGAAGCCGCCTGTGCGCAAGCCGAAGAAGAAGGTCTGCGCTTTCTGCAAGGACAAGGTCACGTACGTGGACTACAAGGACACGAACATGCTGCGGAAGTTCATTTCCGACCGCGGCAAGATCCGTGCCCGCCGCGTGACCGGCAACTGCACGCAGCACCAGCGTGACGTCGCCACGGCCGTGAAGAACAGCCGTGAGATGGCGCTGCTGCCCTACACGTCCACCGCGCGATAAGGAAGGGTGACCGAAACATGAAGATCATCCTTACCCACGAGGTCTCCGGCCTCGGTGCCGCCGGCGAGGTCGTCGACGTCAAGGACGGGTACGCCCGTAACTACCTGATCCCGCGGAACTTCGCGATCCGCTGGACCAAGGGTGGCGAGAAGGACGTCGCGCAGATCCGTCGTGCGCGCAAGATCCACGAGATCGCCACGATCGAGCAGGCCAACGAGATCAAGGCCAAGCTCGAAGGTGTGAACGTCCGTCTGGCCGTCCGCTCCGGCGACGCCGGTCGTCTCTTCGGTTCTGTCACCCCGGCTGACGTCGCTTCGGCGATCGAGGCTGCCGGTGGCCCGAAGATCGACAAGCGCCGTGTCGAGCTGGGCTCGCCGATCAAGACGCTGGGCGCCCACGAGACGTCCGTGCGTCTGCACCCCGAGGTTGCCGCCAAGGTCAACGTCGAGGTCGTCGCTGCCTGAGGCCTGCGCTGAGCAGAGCTGAAGCAGATGTGGGGCCGCACCCTTCGGGGTGCGGCCCCACACGCGTGTGGTGTGCCGGTGCGGGGCACCGTTTCACGTGAAACGGTGCCCCGCGTCCACAGGGTCGGCTCATCGCGTCGCGCCGGTGACCGCCCAGCGCCCGGACCGATAGCGCGTCCACAGGGTGACCGTGCGCATCGCCATCATGAGCATCATGGCGCCCCACACGGCGGTGAGGCCGCCGCCGAGTACCGGTACCAGCAAGGCCACCGGGGTGAAGACCGCGAGGGTGACGATCATGGCCCAGGCCAGGTACGGTCCGTCCCCCGCGCCCATCAGGACGCCGTCGAGCACGTATACGAGGCCGCAGAGCGGCTGGGCGAGGGCCACCACGATCAGGGCGCCCACGGCCGCGTCCTGGACGGTCCGGTCACTGGTGAACAGCGGGACGTACACGGGACGCGTGGCGACGACCAGGACGGCGAGGACCACACCCGCGGCGAGGCCCCACTGCACCATGCGTCGGCAGACGTCCCGCGCCCCCGCCGCGTCGTCGGCGCCGAGGTACCGGCCGATGATGGCCTGGCCGGCGATGGCGATGGCGTCGAGGGCGAAAGCGAGCAGGCTCCACAGCGACAGGATGATCTGGTGCGCGGCCACGTCGGCATCACCGAGCCGGGCGGCCACGGCTGTGGCGATCATGAGGATGGCGCGCAGCGAGAGCGTACGGACGAGCAGGGGTACGCCGGCCTGGGCGCAGGCCCGGATGCCGGCGATGTCCGGGCGCAGCGAGGCGCCGTGGCGCCGGGCTCCGCGGACGACCACGACCAGATAGACGGCGGCCATGCCTACCTGGGCGATGACGGTGCCCCAGGCGGATCCGGCGATACCGAGGCCGGCGCCGTAGACCAGCCCGAGGTTGAGCGCGGCGTTGGCGACGAAACCGGCGATGGCGACGTACAGCGGGGTCTTGGTGTTCTGCAGGCCACGCAGGATGCCGGTGGCAGCGAGAACCACGAGCATGGCGGGGATGCCGAGCGCGGAGACGCGCAGGTAGGTGACGGCGTAGGGCGCGGCCGTGTCGGAGGCGCCGAAGAGAGCGATCAGGCCGGGAGCGGTGGGCAGGACGATCGCGATGACGGCGGCGCCCAGGAGGAGGGCGAGCCAGACTCCGTCCATGCCCTGCTGGATCGCTGCCCGCAGATCACCCGAGCCGACGCGGCGTGCGACAGCGGCCGTGGTGGCGTAGGCGAGGAAGACGAAGATGCTGACGGCTGTCGTGAGGAGCGCGGAGGCGATGGCGAGTCCCGCCAGCTGGGCCGTGCCGAGGTGCCCGACGATGGCGCTGTCGGCCATGAGGAAGAGGGGCTCCGCGACGAGTGCGCCGAAGGCGGGTACGGCGAGGGCGACGATCTCTCGGTCGTGCCGGCGCCGGGCGGCGCGGGGTGTCACGGAAGCCTGTGTCATGGGCACCAATCTAATCTTCCACAGGTAAGAGATGCAACGGGCCTGCGATCCTTACGTGTGGCGGGTTCGTGTGCGTCGTGGAAGGGGGCTTTCGTGGATCTTGGGCTGACCGGGAAAGTTTTTCTTCTGCACAGCCAGTGGACGGGGTATGCGCAGGTCAGGCCGGTTGTGGTGGAACGGCTGAGGGCTTGTTCACAGGCCTGTCCACCGGGTCGTGCACAGGTTTTCCCGAGTTCTCCACAGCGAGAGGCCCGTCGTCCACAGTGCCTGTGGATAACCAGATTGGCTGACGGTGCCGACGGGCCTACCGTGGGGCGGCGCCCACCGTGTCCTCCGGCCCCGGAAACCTCGAGAAACCGACGCGTCAGAACCGGAATCGGGCCCCTAGTTTTGTCAGTGTCGTGCCGTAGGAATGTGAGGCACGGCGAGGTCCGCTCGGCGGACGGGAGGAGGTGGCCCGGTGAGTATTTCCGAGCCCTTGGACGACCCCTGGGCCGACAGCGGTCCCAGTGACCGCCTGCCTTCTTCCCGGCAGAGCCGTAACGGTGGCCGCGGCCGGGGTGACGAGCACGAGCGCGGCCGGGAAGGCGACGCCTGGGACGACGGGCCGGCCACCTTCGAGCGGGTACCGCCGCAGGACCTGGGCGCCGAGCAGTCGGTGCTCGGTGGCATGCTCCTGTCCAAGGACGCGATCGCGGACGTCGTGGAGGTACTCAAGGGCGCCGACTTCTACAAGCCGGCTCACGAGATGATCTTCCAGGCGGTTCTCGACGTCTACGCCAAGGGCGAGCCGGCCGACCCGATCACCATCGCCGCGGAGCTGACCAAGCGCGGGGAGATCAACAAGGTCGGCGGCGCATCGTATCTGCACACGCTCGTCCAGACCGTCCCGACGGCTGCGAACGCCGAGTACTACGCGGAGATCGTCCACGAGCGCGCCGTGCTGCGTCGCCTGGTCGAGGCGGGTACGCGGATCACGCAGATGGGGTACGCGGCCGACGACGACGTCGACGAGATCGTCAACAAGGCGCAGGCCGAGATCTACGCGGTCACCGAGCAGCGCACGAGCGAGGATTACCTGCCGCTCGGCGACATCATGGAAGGTGCCCTCGACGAGATCGAGGCGATCGGGTCGCGCAGCGGCGAGATGACCGGTGTGCCGACCGGCTTCACGGACTTCGACTCGCTGACGAACGGCCTGCACCCGGGCCAGATGATCGTGATCGCCGCCCGTCCCGCCATGGGCAAGTCGACGCTCGCGCTGGACTTCGCGCGGGCGGCGTCGATCAAGCACAACCTCCCCAGCGTCATCTTCTCCCTGGAGATGGGGCGCAACGAGATCGCGATGCGCCTGCTCTCCGCCGAGGCGCGCGTGGCTCTGCACCACATGCGTTCCGGCACGATGACGGATGAGGACTGGACGCGACTCGCCCGCCGGATGCCCGAGGTCTCGGCCGCACCGCTGTACATCGACGACTCCCCGAACCTGTCGATGATGGAGATCCGCGCGAAGTGCCGTCGGCTCAAGCAGCGCAACGACATCAAGCTCGTGATCATCGACTACTTGCAGCTCATGCAGGCCGGCGGGTCGAAGCGGTCCGAGAGCCGTCAGCAGGAGGTGTCGGACATGTCGCGAAACCTCAAGCTGCTGGCCAAGGAGCTGGAAGTTCCGGTGATCGCGCTCTCGCAGCTGAACCGTGGTCCCGAGCAGCGCACGGACAAAAAGCCGATGGTCTCCGACCTGCGTGAGTCCGGCTCCATCGAGCAGGACGCGGACATGGTCATCCTGCTCCACCGCGAGGACGCGTACGAGAAGGAGTCCCCGCGCGCGGGCGAGGCCGACATCATCGTCGGCAAGCACCGTAACGGTCCGACGGCCACCATCACGGTCGCTTTCCAGGGCCACTACTCACGCTTCGTGGACATGGCGCAGACCTGAGGGGCCCGATTTTGTAGGGGTTCGCATTTCCGATGTCCCTTTCTCATTGACGGTGGCCTTTTTCTGGCCCAAGGGACAGCACAGTGAGACGAACTCCTGTCTGAATCGTTCGCCCGTAGTAGTGCAGATCCCGGTCTCGACCTATGGAATGGCGTTCTCCGACACGATCGTGGAGATGTATCAGCTGATCGAGGCCGGGGCCTCGCTCCAAGTTCGCTGCGCGGGGAAGCACCAGACGGTGAGCGTCGGCGCCGCCGTGACCGTAGCCGTTACGGCGGCTCAGCGGTGAATGCCGTTCTTTGCCGCCAGGTTCAGCAGAACCTCTGCCAACGCAGGCTTCTGTCCGAGGGCCAGAAACGCCAGGGCTGGGGAACCGTCCCGCTCGATCTCGAACCTGTGGCAGACCATCAGGAAGGACATGGTGCCGATCTGGTGATTCAGCACCCTCACGTTGCTCCACGCCACCGCATCCCGCACGCCGCCGGTCAGGTTGGTGACGACCAGGCCGCCCGTGTGGAGACAGCACCTGCTGATCCCGAGCCTGGCAGTACCGCGACTCCATGCCAGCCTTAGACCGTAGATGGCGAGCACCACGGCCATGATGAAGGCACCCTTGGCGAACGCCGCCGGCGGTCTGCGGACGACCAGCAGGAAGAGCAGGACGGCAGCCAGTGCCACGACGCTGCGCCGCGCCAACTGCAGGAGACCGCCTCCGACGCCCGCTATGGGGTAACTCCCGAGCCGCTCGCCCAGGCCGATCCCGAACCCGTTCATGTCCTGTTGCACGATCGATTGCCTTCCTTGGAAGAAACTACGATGTGGACGCACAGCGTCAGAGGGAAAGCCCTTGCCGTGTTCGCGCGGAGTCCCGCCGGTGACGGGCGGGCCATGGCTGGGTCTCCGCGATAAGTTGAGCCATAGTCAGGTGCGGTGCCCGTCATCCTTTCGTCGCTGCTCGCCTCGGCTGCCTGCTCCGCCCCCAGGGGGAGAGCATCTGTCGGTGATCTGCTGGATTCGGCGTTCTGCGGGCCGCCCGAGCGGGCCGGCTCATCGCTGCGCCCTGCCGATGAGGTGGGCGAGGAGGAGGCCGCGGGGGATCATCCGCGCGATCTGGACGTGCTCGGTGTCCGCGTGGGCGCCGCCGCCCACCGCGCCCAGGCCGTCCAGCGTCGGGCAGCCAGCAGCCGCGGTCCAGTTGCCGTCCGAGGCGCCGCCGACGGCGATCCCCCGCAGGGGCTCCTGGCCCAGTTCGGCGGCGAGGCGGGAAGCGAGGGCGAACAGTTCGGCGGAGGACTCCGGTTCCATGGGCGGCCGTTGCGCACCGCCCCGGATCTCCAACCGGGCGCCGGGTGTTCGCACAGTGAGTTCCCGGATCAGCCCATCGATCCATTCCTGCGCCGCCGTGGTCGGAACGCGCACGTCCACCGACACCCGCGCCCGTGCG
Organism: Streptomyces sp. NPDC006552; assembly: GCF_040611655.1. Taxonomy (NCBI): domain Bacteria; kingdom Bacillati; phylum Actinomycetota; class Actinomycetes; order Kitasatosporales; family Streptomycetaceae; genus Streptomyces; species Streptomyces sp. NPDC006552. The sequence continues at coordinate 138,278 of NZ_JBEXOS010000004.1, read as the reverse complement.
GGCACCGTGTTGCGCGCGCTGCCGGCCGACAGCAGGGTGGGCGTGACCGTCGAGACGCCCAGGACAGGGTGGGCGGCACCGACGGCGCCCATCGCGGCCCCGATACCGGCGACGGCCAGCACCTGGTGAGCGGCCTCGACGGCGGCGTTGACCCCCCGGTGCGGCTCCTGCCCGGCGTGCGCGGCCCTGCCGTGCACCACGACCTCGTACCGTGAGGTGCCCTTGCGGGCGGTCTTGAGCGCACCCGCCTCGTCCGCTGCCGCCTCCAGTACGAAGGCGGCCCCGCACGCCCGCGCCGCCTCCTCGATCATCTTCCGGGATGTCGGGGAGCCGACCTCCTCGTCCCCGTTGACCAGCACGCACACCCCGTCAGGGGAGGGAAGCGAGGCCAGCGCGTGGAACATCTGCACCAGACCCGCCTTCATGTCCAGCACTCCGGGCCCCCGGGCGATCCCGTCGGCCACCGACCAGGGACGGTCCTCAAGCGAGCCGATGGGCCAGACTGTGTCGTGGTGGCCCAGCAGCAGTACCCGCGGGGTGCCGAAGGCCCACCGCAGATGGGTCACCCCGTCGATCACGATCGTCTCCGGCTCGGCCCCCAGCAGCCTCGCGCCGAGGGCGCCGACCACCTCGGCACTGCGCGCCACCGCCGCATGGTCTGCCGAGAAGGACTCGCAGGCGACGAGCTCCTCAAGATCTGCGAGCATCGCCGCCAGGGCGAGCGCGGACCCCCGGGTCACCGGCCCCACCCCTGCTCAAGTCCCTGTCGCGACAACACACTTCCCCCTTGGGTCTCATGGGTGATTGGGGCGGCGGCGCGCTCCCCTCCGGTGCGCCGCCGCGTGAACGACGCTAGGACCGGGCCAGGCATTACACCAGCGACTGGTTTGCATGGAATCTATGCGCCAGAGGAATGTGTTCGGGCAAGATGGCCGACTGATCAATGGCCGGGTGAGGGTCTTGGTGACGGGAGGAACATGTTCGAGATCGACGCGCTGCGGCTGCTCGTGACCGTGGCCGAGGCCGGGTCGTTCACGCATGCCGCCGACCGGCTCAACTACACACAGTCCGCAGTGTCCCGGCGGATCGCCACGCTGGAACAGCAGGCGGGCGGACCCCTGTTCGAGCGGCTGCCGCGTGGCGTGCGGCTCAATCCCGCCGGGCGGGCGCTGCACCGGCACGCCGTGGAGGTGCTCGACCGGCTGGCGCGGGCGCAGCGGGAACTGGCCGTGCTGCATGCGGGCCACGGCGGACTGCTGCACGTGGGTGCGTTCGCCACCGCCAACATCCAGCTGCTGCCCACCGCCCTGCGCGCCCTCCAGCAGACCAGGCCGGACGTCGAGGTCGTCGCGGTCGAGGGCCCGACCGACACGCTGATGCGGCGCCTCGCGGACGGGGCGCTGGACCTCGCCATCGTCAGCGACTATCCCTCCGGGCTGCCGTCTGCCGACGGCGTCACCACGACCGTTCTGTACGAGGACGAACTGCTCGTCGCCCTCCCACGCGAGCACCGTCTGGCCGAGGCCGGGACGGTCGACCTGCGCGAACTACGCGACGAGCCCTGGGTACAGAGCGCCTACGGCGACCGCCCGACGATGCTCGCCGACGCCTGCGCGCGGGCCGGCTTCACCCCCCAGAAGATCATCCGGATCGCGGAGTGGACCGGGAAATTCGGCTACGTCGCCGCCGGACTCGGCGTTGCACTGGTCCCCTCCCTGGCCGCCTGCGCCGTCCCCGATGAAGTCGTCCTGTGCCGCCTCGCCGACCCCGCCCTGCGCCGCACCCTCCACGCGGCCCTGCCCGCCACCCCTCTGCCAGCGGCACTGGAACTGCGGGACCTGTTGCGCAACGTCGTCGGCTGACCCCCTCGGCATGGCGAGCTTCGCCTTAATAGCGAGTGTGCGCTCAAGGTACCGGCAGGCAAGCAAGGGCCAAGATCGCGAGATAGAAGTGCTGTGTCCCTTAAATGAGACGGCCAGAGAAAACCAGGTCGCCTCAACTGAACGGGACAGTCTGAATGGGGGCCTACACGATCGGTCGGACCGGTCGCCCGGTCCGCCGCTGGTGAAATCGGCTCGACGCGGTCCGGTGTGCGGGGTGGACTGGGGCCATGACCATTCCCGCAGAGCTGTTGCCTGCCACTCGACGTGCCCTCTTGCACCGCATCGCTGTCGCGCAGCGGGACGGGCGTGCCCCGTCTCTCGTCGCCGCCGTCGCCCGGGACGGGGAGTTGGTGTGGTCCGGCTCGCGTACTTCGGTGGAAGGCCACGGGCCGGACGAGGACGTGCAGTACCGGATCGGTTCGATCACGAAGACCTTCACCGCCGTGCTCGTCCTGCGGCTTCGCGACGAGGGGTTGCTGGATCTCGGGGACCCGCTGGAGAAGCATCTCCCCGGGACCGGCGCGGGTGAGGTCACGATCGCCGAACTCCTCGCGCACACCGGTGGGCTGGCGGCCGAGACACCGGGTGAGTGGTGGGAGCGTTCGTCCGCCACGCTCCGCCCGACCCTCGCGGAGGTCCTCGGTGAGCAGCCCTTCCGGCATCCGGTCGGGCGCCGCCATCACTACTCCAATCCTGGCTATACGTTGCTGGGCTCGCTGGTGGCAGCGGTGCGCGGGATCACCTGGGAGGAGGCCCTGCGCCGCGAGGTCCTTCAACCGCTCGGCCTGACCCGCACCAGCTGCACACCGGAGGCGCCGCACGCCGGGGGCTGGGCCGTGCATCCGTACGCAGATGTCCTGTTGCCGGAACCGAGCCAGGACCTCGGTCTGATGGCACCTGCCGGGCAACTCTGGTCCACCGCCCGTGACCTGGCCTCCTTCGCGTTCTTCCTGGCCACGGGGGACGAGCGGGTGCTGAGCGCGGAGTCCGTACGGGAGATGCGGACACCGGCGGCGCCGGTCGTGCCCGGTGACTGGGAGGCGTCGTACGGGCTCGGGACGCAGGTGCTGCGCCGGGACGGCCGGACGCTGGTGGGCCACACCGGTTCCCTGCCCGGCTTCGTGGCGGGGCTGTGGCTGTGCGAGGAGGACGGGCTCGCGGCGGCCACGCTCGTCAACTGCACCTCAGGGGTGCCGGCCCCTACGGTGGCTGCCGATCTGCTGAAGATCGTGGCGGAGGCCGAGCCGCGCATCCCCGCGCCCTGGCGGCCGCTCGCCGATGTCGACGCCGGCATGTTGGAGCTGGTCGGCCCCTGGTACTGGGGGACCCAGGTCGTGGCGCTGCGGCTTTCAGCCGATGGCGGAGTGGACCTGGGCCCGGCGGCCGGTGGTGGGCGGCGTTCCCGGTTCCGGCCGAACGGTGACGGCACTTGGACCGGCCTCGACGGGTACTACGCGGGGGAGGTGCTCCAGGCTGTGCGGCGGCCCGACGGTTCCGTGAGCCACCTGGACCTCGGGTCGTTCGTCTTCACGCGGGAGCCGTACGGCCAGAACACTCCGGTGCCGGGCGGCGTGGACGCGGAGGGCTGGCGGGGACTGCCGAGGTAGGGCCATGCGGGACAGCCCGCTTCACGAAGAGGCCCCGTTTCACGTGAAACGGGGCCTGCCTGGTGTTTCACGTGAAACCGGTCCGCGTGCTTCCGGCGCTGGGGCTGATGGAGTTTTCGACGACCGGGCGTAGGGGCGGGCTCGTCACAACTGCAGCTTGAATCCCACGTGGGAGGCCTCGAAACCGAGCCGCTCGTAGAAGCGGTGGGCGTCGGTGCGGGTCGCGTCGGACGTCAGCTGGACCAGCTGGCACCCCTGGCGCCGCGATGCGGCGACGGCCCATTCGATCAGCTGCGTACCCAGCCCGCTGCCCCGCTCGTCCGCGTGGATGCGCACGCCTTCGATGATCGAGCGGGTGGCGCCCCTGCGGGAGAGGCCCGGGACCACCGTGAGCTGGAGGGTGCCGACCACGCGGTCCGCGCGTACGGCGACCACGAGGTGCTGGTTCGGGTCCGCGGCGAGCCGTGCGTGGGCGGCGAGATAGGGTGCCAGGTCCTCCGGTGACTCACGACGGGCGCCCAGCGGATCGTCGGCCAGCATGGCCACGATCGCCGGGACGTCCTCGGCCGCGGCCACTCTTATCTCAAGATCTGCCATGACGGCAGCCTAGGTGACCGGTGCGGCAGGACGTCCCGGGACGTCACGCGGGGACGCGCAGCTCTTCGACGGCCCGCACGAGCGGTGCCAGCTCGGGGTTCTCGGCCGCGGTGTCCAGGGCCTCACGCAGGGCCTTCTCGTTGGTGGGGCGGGCAGCCCGGAGCAGTTCGAGGCCGGCGTCCGAGACGTTCGTGTAGATGCCGCGCCGGTCGGTAGGGCACAGGTAGCGCAGCAGCAGCCCCCGGTCCTCGAGGCGGGTCACCAGGCGGGTGGTGGCGCTCTGGCTGAGGACGACGGCGTCGGCGACCTGCTTCATCTGCAGGTGGCCGCCCTCCCCGTCGTGCTGACGGCTGAGGACGTCGAGCAGGGAGTACTCGCGCACGCTGAGGTCGTGCCCGGCCTGTAGGGCCCGCTCGATGTGGGCCTCGATCTTTCCGTGGAGCAGGGAGAGCGCGCACCAGCCCTGGGAGAGGGCGGTGAGTGCGGGGTCTGTCGCGGTCATGGCTCGTGGATCCTCCGTCCCGGCGCGGCTGTACACCAGCGTAGTCGATGCTCCGCGATTGCCCGCGTTTGCAATTAGCCAGCGTCTGCAATTATTGTGAGGTCTCGTAAAGCGCACTTGCAACAGTCTGGAAGGTGAACCCATGCCGCTCGCGCTTCTCGCCCTCGCGATCGGGGCTTTCGGGATAGGAACCACCGAATTCGTGATCATGGGGTTGCTCCCGGAGGTCGCGGGTGACTTCGGCGTCTCCATCCCCACGGCCGGATTTCTGGTGACCGGATACGCCCTCGGCGTCATGTTCGGCGCCCCGCTCATGACCGTCCTGGGGACCCGGACCTCCCGCAAGCGCATGCTGATGCTTCTGATGGGCCTCTTCATCGTCGGCAACCTGCTCTCCGCCGTGGCACCGGTCTTCGCCGTGATGCTGGTCGGCCGGGTCGTCGCCTCGCTCGCCCACGGCGCTTTCTTCGGCATCGGTTCGGTCGTCGCGGCCGAACTGGTCGCTCCGCAGAAGAAGGCCGGAGCGATCGCCATGATGTTCACCGGCCTGACCGTGGCCAACGTCGTCGGCGTGCCCCTGGGCACCCTCGTCGGCCAGTCCCTCGGGTGGCGCTTCACCTTCATGATCGTGGCGGCACTCGGGGTCATCGGACTGGTCGGTATCGCAAAGCTGGTACCGGACCTGCCCAAGCCCGCGGGGGTGCAACTGCGCCATGAGCTGGCCGCGTTCAAGAACGTGCAGGTCCTGCTCGCCATGGCGATGACCGTGCTCGGCTTCGGCGGGGTCTTCGCGGCCATCACCTACATCGCGCCGATGATGACGCACGTCGCCGGGTTCTCCGACGGCTCGGTGACCTGGCTGCTGGTCCTCTTCGGCCTCGGCATGGTCGGCGGCAATCTTGTCGGCGGAAGGTTCGCCGACCGAGCCCTGATGCCGCTGCTGTATGTCTCCCTGGGTGCCCTGGCGCTCGTGCTCGGCCTGTTCACCGTCACCGCGCACCACAAGGTTCTCGCCGCGGTCACCATCGCCCTGATCGGCGCACTCGGCTTCGCGACCGTGCCGCCGCTGCAGAAGCGCGTCCTCGACCAGGCCTCCGGAGCGCCCACGCTCGCCTCGGCGGTCAACATCGGCGCCTTCAACCTCGGCAACGCCCTCTCCGCCTGGCTCGGCGGCATGGTGATCTCCGCGGGCCTCGGCTACACCGCCCCGAACTGGGTCGGCGCCGTCCTCGCCGCGAGCGCGCTCGTCCTGGCCGTCGTCTCGGCCGCGCTGGAGCGACGTGCGCCCGAGCATGACGTGGCCGTCACCGGCGCAGAGCGGCGGCCTGCCGAGCCGGTCCACCACTGAGCGGCCGTCCGATCAGCCTGGACCGCGTTGCGGCTAGCCGAGCCGCGGTCCAGCACCGGTCACCTAACGCCCAGCCTGACCGAGCGACAGCACGCCGCGCCGTCCACCACCGAGGACCACCTCGACCAGCCCGTACCGCGCAATGGCGCGCCGATCCGGCCCGCGGCCGGTCACCTCTCGCCCAGCTGACCGAGCGACGGCACGCCAAGCCCGTCCACTGCGCACGCCCCCCGATGTTCAGCCTGCACCACCCGTAAGGAGCCCGATCCCCCATGAGCAGCACCACTCGCATCGCCCCGCTGACCATCCAGGACGCCGAGACGCTCGTCGATGCGGCCCGTCGTGCCGCCGAGGCCGCCGGAGTCACCGTGAGCGTCACCGTGCTCGACGCCGGCGGGCACCTGCTCGCCTTCCGTCGCGACGAGCGCGCCGTGCTGATCTCCGGCGAGACCAGCACGCGCAAGGCCTACACCGCCCTGCAACTGAACGCGCCCACCGCCGACCTCGTCGACCTGGTCAAGCCGGACGGACCGTTCCACAGCCTGCAAACGGCGCTCGACCGGCCGCTGCTGTTCATCGCGGGCGGGCTCCCGGTCCACCGCGGCGGCCACCTCATCGGCGCGATCGGTGTCGGTGGGGGCACCCCCGACCAGGATCACGGCTTCGCCACCACGGCCGCGCAGTCCCTCGCCTGAGAGACCGCACCCGGCATCGGGCCCGGAGCGGCCGCGGCACAGCGGCGCTCGGGGCGGGCCCGTCGCGCTGCTCAGCCGGCGGCGACCGTCAGCGGTGCGAAACGGCGTGCCCAGTCGCCGGGCAGCTCCGCGGCGCCGTAGTTCATCACGGTGTTCATGGCGACGCCGTCCAGGCCCCGCTCCTTGAGCCAGGACAGCAGGGCGTCGTGGCGTACGTCGACATCGGTCCGTAGCGGCCGGTCGGTTCCCGCGGCGAGTCCGGTGATCAGGGACGTGGCGGTTTCGGTGTCACGGGCGATCAAGGGGCCGATGACGTGGGTGTCCATGTTGGGCCAGGCGGCCGCGTATCCGATGAGTTCACCGCCGTCCTCGGCGACGCGCAGCTGGTCCGCGAAGGCGGGAAGGCGGGCGATGACGTGCGTGCGGTCGGCCCCGAACACCTCGGCGTCCAGGCGCAGGATCGCCGACAGATCCTCCGCGGTGGCCGGTCGGGTGGCCACCGCGGGCGCCGGGCCACCGGCGACGAACCGGCCCCGCACCATCTCGGCGCGTCCGGTGACCTTGAAGCCCAGCTCCTCGTAGAGCGGCTGCCCGTACGGCGTCGCGTGCAGCGTCAGCGGCGTGGTGCCCGCCCGTTCGACGATGTACCGCATCAGGCGTCTGCCGACCCCGCGGCGCGCGTACCGCTCGGCGACCAGGACCATGCCGATCGCCCCGAGTTCGGCCCGCTCCCCGGGCCCGTACTCGGTCAGGACGCAGACGGTGACGAGTCCGCCGGCCGGGTCATCGATGCCGTAGCCGGTGCCCGCCGCGAGCAGCAGGCCCCATTTGTGCTCCTCGCGTGGCCAGCCACGGTTCTCGGAGAGGTCGGCGCACGCGCGCACGTCACGCGGGGTGAGGCGGCGGATGGGCAGGTCGGAGAGGGAAGGTGTCGACACGCAGGTCAGGCTGTCGGACGGAGCCCGGTGGCGTCCACCGCTTTGCGCGCACTGGCCCGATGCTTTCGGCCACGTCGGGTCAGGCCCCAGGGCTTGAGGACGGAGATCGCCGTCATGAAGACGTAGGAGGTCAGGGAGACGATCGGGCCGGCCAGCAGATCCGTCGGGCGGGTGAGTGCCTCACCGGCGGAGAGCGTCACCACGGCGTCGTCGACGCCGGGCCGCAGAGCGAAGACCGATGCCGCGGTCGTGACGAGAGTGAGCCAGAACTTGATGTAGACCCACCGGTGCCGGGCCAGCCCCCATGGCGTGCCGAGGGAGAGCAGGAGACCGCTCACCAGGGTCAGCAGGGCGACCGGGATCACCAGCCAGTCAGCGAAGAGCTTCATGGCCCGGGCCGAGGCTTCGACGGCAGGGCCGGCCCCCGTCGCCGTCGCGGTGACGGCGAGCGTGAGAAGCCCGAGCGTGACGCCGAGCCAGGAGGCGGAAGCGGTCACGTGGACGACGAGGAGCGCCCGGCGCGGGCGGCGGCGAAGTTTCACGTGAAACACGGTGCCGGGGACGGGCTCAGCACGCGTCTGCCGGCGGGAGTAACCGGGCCTACTCGTCCCGGCGTACGGGTCGGGAGGCTCCTCAAGGCTGACCGTCGCGGGCCAAGTCCCCGGTGGCGGGCCGCGCACGCCGACGAGGAAGGTCGGGCCCTGGCTCTGGACGGAAGCGGCTCAGCCGAGGTCCGGGGCGTGCATCGCCCGTACTCCCTCGATGTTGCCGTCAAGGTAGTGGCGCAGGGAGAGCGGTACCAAGTGGACCGAGGCGATGCCGACCCGCGTGAAGGGCACCCGGACGATCTCGTACTCACCGCACGGTTCATCGATCTCGGGGCCGTGCCGCTGGTCCAGGTCCATGGACTCCAGGCGGCAGACGAAGAAGTGCTGGACCTTCACGCCGGTCGTCGTGGCGTCCTCACCGATGTGTTCGACGGTGTCCACGAAGCAGGGCACCACGTCGGTGACCTTGGCCCCGAGCTCCTCGTGCACCTCCCGGTGGAGGGCGTCCACGACGGTCGGGTCCTCCGGTTCGACACCGCCACCAGGGGTGACCCAGTACGGATCGACGCCGGGCTTGGTGCGCTTGATCAGGATGAGGTCGTCGCCATCGAGTAGGACGGCGCGTGCGGTGCGCTTGACCACGGGTCGGACGGTCATGGGAGAAATGTGGCCCGGTCGGTTCCACGTGAAACATTCCGAGTCGGGTCAGTCGTCTCTCACGACCAGTCGGCCGCGGCACGCAGGAGCCACTCGTGCGCCCGCGCGATGTGCGGCAGGGCGAGGGTGCCGGTGCGTACGACGAGGAAGTACGTGCGCAGAGGAGGTACCGGCGGATCCAGCAGCGCCACGATCTCGCCGCGTTCCAAAGCGGGCGCACACAGATAGCGGGGCAGGACGGCGAGGCCCGCTCCCGCGATCACGCACGCCAGTACCGCACGCAGATCCGGCACCACGACCGTGCCGGAGACGGCGGGGCGGGAGTCGAAGACGGAAACCCAGTACCGGGAGACCAGCGGCAGCGACTCGTGGACCTCGACCACCGGGAACTTCTCCAGCGAGGGGGCCGCGTCCCGGTGCACCATGCCGGAGCCGATCCGGGCGGCCCAGTGGGCTCCGGCGACCAGCACATGCTCCTCGTCACAGAGCGGAGCCGCCATGAGCAGGGCGCCGCGCGGGCGGGCCGTGGTGATGGCCAGATCATGATGTCCGGCGGCGAGCCCCTCGACCGACTCCTCGGCGGTGCCGAAGGAGGCGCGCAGAGCGATGCTGTGGCCGTCGTCCCGGGTCAGGGCGGTCAAGGCGGGCAGCGCGCGCTCAGCGGTGAACTCCGGGGGCCCCGCGAGGTGCAGCGTACGGACGGCGGACTCCTCGTCGAGTCCGGCCTCGGTGATCTCGACGAGTGCGTCGAGGTGCGGGGCCGCCTTGTGCGCGAGCTCGTCCCCGATGCTGGTGGGCGTGACACCGCGCGCCTGACGCAGGAAGAGCGGGCGGCCCAGCTGTCGTTCCAGTGTCCGTATCTGGGAGGTCACCGCGGGCTGCGAGAGTCCCAGCAGTGCGGCGGCGCGGGTGAACGACCCTGCGCGATGGACCGTCACGAAGGTGCGCAGCAGAGCGAGATCCATCGTGACGCGTGCCTCCCCTCCGGCTCAGGGCCGCGCCCCACTATAAATAAGTCGATAGGGCTCTGTCGCCCACGTGATTGGACACTGACACAGAGTCAACTAGCCTTGTGAGCGCGGTTCTTCGCGCGCAGAACCGGGACGGCCCGAGCCACGAGGGGGGAGGCTCGGGCCGTCCGTCGTGCGGGGGGCGGCAGGTGCGCGGCCCCCCGCCCCGCCCTGGTCAGGGCCGCGCGCCGCGGCCGTCCACCGCGTCCCGCACCGCGTCGAGCAGGCCGTCGCTCGCTGCCTCGACCATGCGCAAGCACTCCTCGAAGCCGCTCAGGTCGCCGTAGTACGGGTCCAGGACGTCCTGGTCGTCGGGGCCGGCCGCGGGGTCGTAGGAGCGCAGCAGGCGCACCTTCGCCGCGTCCTGGGGGGTCGGTGCCAGCCGGCGCAGGGTGCGCAGGTGGCCCGCGTCGAGGGCGAGGACGAGATCGAGGCGGTCGAACCAGTCGCGCCGGAACTGGCGGGCCGTGTGCTCGGCGGGGTAGCCGCCCTCCTGGAGGACGCGGACGGCGCGGGGGTCGGCGCCCTCGCCCACGTGCCAGCCGTCGGTGCCCGCGCTGTCGAGCGCGACGGCACCGGACAGACCGGCTTCCTCGACGCGGGTGCGGAAGACGTGTTCGGCGATGGGTGAGCGGCAGATGTTGCCGGTGCAGACGAAGCAGAGGCGGTACGTCATGGCCGGGGCTCAGTCGTTGTCGGGCAGGACGACGTTCAGCGCCCAGGAGACGATCGAGATGATGAGGCCGCCGAGGACCGCCGTCCAGAAGCCGTCGACGTGGAAGCTGAGGTCCAGCTTGTCGGCGAGCCAGGACGTGAGCAGCAGCATCAGGGCGTTCACGACCAGCGTGATCAGGCCCAGGGTGAGGATGAAGAGCGGGAAGGTGAGAACCTTCACGATCGGCTTCACGAAGAAGTTGATCAGGCCGAAGATCAGTGCCACCACGATCAGGGTGCCGATCTCCTTGCCGGTGCTGTCGCCGGTCAGCGTGATCTTGTCGAGCAGCCAGACCGCGACGGCCAGGGCCCCCGCGTTGGCGAGTGTCTTGACTACGAAATTCATCATGTGTCTGATCGTGGCAGACGGGGCCGGTGTGGATGCCGGTGCCAAGTGGGGACAGCGAGGCGACGAGGGCGATGAAGGCATTCCGGCTGGACGAACTGGAGACGGAGCGCGTCGCCAACGACGGCGCGTACCTGCAGTTCCTGCGTGAGCGGAACATGTCGGTCGGGCTGTACGCGCTGGACGCGGGGGAGCAGGACCCGCAGCAGCCGCACCAGCAGGACGAGGTGTATGTCGTGGTCAGCGGGCGCGCTTCGATCACCGTGGGGATGGAGACCACGCAGGTCGGCCGCGGGAGCGTGGTCTACGTGCCGGCGGGGGTCGCGCACAAGTTCCACCACATCAGCGAGGACCTGCGGGTCCTGGTGGTCTTCTCTCCCCCGGAGAGCTGACCTGGACCCGGGGGTTCCCTAAGGGTCGGGTCAGGGGAGGGCAAGGGGTCGCGGTGCCCCGCGCGGGCCCCCGCCGTGTCAGCATCGAGTGCAGGAAGTCAGGAGAGTCCCGGCACGGGACTCACGGTGAAGGAGCGAGGGCAGTGCGAGAGATATTCGCGGGCATGCCGTGGTGGGTGAAGTGGGTCGCGGTGCCGGTCATCGCCCTGGTCGTGTTCGGCGGGCTGATCGCCAGCGTCGTCGGCTTCGTGATCGGCCTGCTCTTCAAGGTGCTGGTGTTCGCCGCGCTGGTGGGCGGACTCATCTACGTCGTACGGAAGTTCGTGGTGGGGTCGTCCTCGCACAGCGACTGGTGAGGCGCGGCGGGGGCGCCGTAGCGGGCCCGGAGGGTTGTGCGGTGCGACGGTTCGCACGACCGGGGGAAGTTTCCTCTTCAGGCCCGCACCAAGCGGTGGCCAAGGGTTAAAGTCCGGATTCCGACGGCTCCGCCCCCGCGAGCCCGGGGGTGCGCGGGGGACCCACCCGCAGCGGGAGTGCACCTTGGCCACGGCTGATCCCCCACCTGCCGCCCCGCAGACGCTCATCGGCTCCGTCCAGCGAGCCCTGCGCCTGTTGGAGGCGGTCGCCGCGCACGGTGAAGGCGCTCCCGCCAAACAACTGGCCCGCGAGGCCGGGGTCGCCCTTCCCACGGCGTACCACCTGCTGCGCACGCTCACGCATGAGGGATATCTCCGCAAGGAGCGGGGCGTCTTCGTGTTCGGGGCGGCGGCCGAGCGGCTGAGCAGCAGCGGCGCGCAGCAGAATCGTCGCGGCATGATCACCGACGCGCTGCGGCACTGGCGCGACGTCCTGGGGGTGCCGGTCTACTTCGCGCTCTACCGGGACGGCGAGATCGAGGTCATCGCCGTCGCCGACACCCCGGCCACTCCGGCTGTCGAGGAGTGGGCCGACTTCCGGGAGACGGGCCACGCGCACGCGCTCGGCCAGTGTCTGCTCTCCCAGCTCGACGAGCAGGCGCGCCGTGATCACCTCGACCGCTATCCGGCCCGGTCCCTCACCCCGTACTCGGTCCGTGACGACCGGGCGCTGCTGCGCAGGCTGCGGACCGTGGGGCGGATGGAGCCGGTCATCGAGCGGCAGGAGTACGCGCTCGGGACGGTCTGTGCCGCGCTGCCGGTCACCGTCGGTGCGACCGCGGCGGCTTTGGCCATTTCTCTCCCTACCCATCAAGCAGAGAAACTGCTACCTGCGATCCACCGACTTCAGGCGGAGATCGACAAGCTCGTAGGGACACTCTCCTTCTCTATCAGCATCTGAAAACTCACTCCTTGTGATCCCCCGTGTACGTTGAGCAAGATGCGAACAGTGTCAGGAAGGTTATTCCTGGCCAATCGACGGCAAGTTGACGGGGTAGGCGATGCGCGAGTCGGTCCAGGCAGTCCAGGCAGAAGTCATGATGAGCTTCCTCGTCTCCGAGGAACTCTCGTTCCGCATCCCGGTGGAGCTGCAGTACGAGTCCCCGGACCCCTACGCGGTGCGCCTCACCTTCCATCTCCCCGGAGACGCGCCCGTGACCTGGGCGTTCGGCCGGGAACTGCTCGTCGACGGGGTCAACGGCGCGACCGGCGACGGCGACGTGCGGATCTCTCCCGTGGAGTGCGCGGGCGGCGGCCGCACCGACGAGCTGCCGGGCGAGGTGCACATCCGGCTCCAGGTGGGCAGCGATCACGCGCTGTTCCGGGTCGGCGTCGCACCCCTCATCGCGTTCCTCGACCGCACCGACAAGCTCGTGCCGCTCGGCCAGGAACAGGCCCTCTGCGACTACGAGGCCGAACTCGACGAGGCGCTCGACCGGATCCTCGCCGAGGAGCAGAACGCCGGCTGATCACCGGCCGTCACCAGGGCGTTCGGCGTAACGCTTCAGCAGCGCGGTGCACCCGAGCCGTTCCGCGCCGCTCAGTGCTTGCGCCGCCGCCCTCTGCCGCCGCGGGCCGCGGCCGCCACCGCACGCCCCCGGGTCTCCGGCCGGTCGGCGGCGACCACCAGCGCGGCCAGCGCGGTGGTCACCGGAACCGCGGCCACCAGGCCGATCGAACCGACCAGCGTGCGCACGATCTCCTCGGCCACCAGCTCGCTGTTGGCGACCTCGACCACACTGCTCTGCGCGATCGAGAAGAGCAGCAGCAGCGGCAGCGCCGCGCCCGCGTACGCGAGCACCAGCGTGTTGACGACGGACGCGATGTGGTCGCGGCCGATCCGGATGCCCGCCCGGTACAGCCCGCGCCAGCCCATCGCGGGGTTGGCCTCGTGCAGCTCCCACACCGCGGACGTCTGGGTCACCGTCACATCGTCCAGGACACCGAGCGAGCCGATGATGACGCCGGCGAGCAGCAGACCACTCATGTCGATGTGCGGGTACAGGCCGTGGATCAGACCGGTGTTGTCGTCCGTGTTGCCGGTCAGCGCCGCCCAGCCGATGAACAGCGAGCCCAACAGGCCGATGAGCAGCAGCGATACGAGAGTGCCGAGGACGGCGACCGAGGTCCGGGCCGTCAGTCCGTGGCACAGGTAGAGCGCGATCAGCATGATGGCGCTCGCCCCGACGACCGCCACCACCAGCGGGTTCGACCCCTGGAGGATCGCCGGGAGGATGAACAGCGTCAGGACCAGAAAGCTCACCGCCAGCGCGACCAGAGCCATGACACCGCGCAGCCGGCCCACGACGACCACCACGACGGCGAAGATTCCGGCCAGCAGCGCCATCGGGAACTTACGGTTCACATCGGTGACCGAGTACTGCAGGTTCTCCGGTGCATCCGGCGCGTAGGCCACGATCACCCGCTGGCCCGCACGCAGTTGGCGTGGCGAGTCCGGCTGGACGACCTCGGTGAACGTGCGTCCCTTGTCCTTGCCGGTGTCGATCCGGATGGACGCCTTCCCACACGTGCCGGTGGCCTGCTGCTGCGCCGACGAGCCCTCAGCCGTGGAGGTGTCGCCGGTCGGGGTCTCCCCCGAGGCGTTCACGGACTTGCAGTCGACCTTCTCGACCGTGGAGACCGTGGCCTGCTGTGTCTGCCGGTCGAAGCCGACCCCCGTGCGCTCGTGTGCCGGGGCGCCACCGGGCCACAGGACCACCAGACCGACGACGACCGCGACGGAGAACGGCACGAGGACGGCCGCGATGACCTTGCGCAGGTGCTGGGAGACGGGCGCGGCCGGGCCGTGGCTGTGCGAATGACCGTGTCCGTGGCCACCGCCGCCAGGGCCCGACGGGCCTGGCCCGTGCGGGGGTTGGGGCGGCGGAGGCGGGGGCTGCTGGGTGGTGGTCACCGCCCGATCATCGCAAGAACGACAGGGGCCCTCTGTTCAACGCGTCCGAAGGGACGCTAGCGTGGAGGCACCTTTGCACACGCGGGAGCTCGGAGCACCGGGCTGAGAGGGCGCTGACCTTCGTCCCGGCGTGTTTCACGTGAAACAGCGTGGAGCGCCGCCGACGAACATCGCTGCGTCGACCGCCGAACCTGTTACCGGGTAATGCCGGCGTAGGGAGTAGGTCTCATGACCACAACGGACGCACGCACGCCTGTCTCCAGCGGCTCACAGCCGGAGGCCGGGAAGTCCATCGGCTGGCACAAGGGGTACATCCGGGGTTCGCGCCCCGACCTCAACGTGCCGGTCCGCCAGGTGCACCTCACCAACGGCCAGGCCGTCACGCTGTACGACACCTCCGGCCCGTACACCGATCCGACCGTCGACACCGACGTCCGCCGGGGGCTCGCCCCCCTCCGAGAGAACTGGATCATCGCCCGCGGCGACACCGAGGAGTACGCGGGCCGGCCCGCCCGTCCGGAGGACGACGGCATCAAGCACACGTCGCCGCGCGGCGGGCTGCGCAACCTCGACGCGGTCTTCCCCGGCCGGCCGCGCCAGCCGCGCCGCGGCCGGACCGGCGAGCCCGTGACCCAGCTCGCGTACGCCCGGCGAGGCGAGATCACCCCGGAGATGGAGTACGTGGCCCTCCGGGAGAACGTCGCGCCGGAGGTCGTCCGCGAGGAGATCGCGGCGGGGCGCGCGGTCCTGCCCGCCAATGTGAACCACCCGGAGATCGAGCCGATGATCATCGGCAAGCGGTTCCTGGTGAAGGTCAACGCCAACATCGGCAACTCCGCCGTCACCTCGTCCATCGAGGAGGAGGTGGAGAAGATGACGTGGGCGACCCGCTGGGGCGCCGACACCGTCATGGACCTCTCCACCGGCCGCAACATCCACACCACGCGCGAGTGGGTGCTGCGCAACTCCCCCGTCCCCATCGGCACCGTGCCGCTCTACCAGGCCCTGGAGAAGGTCGACGGCAAGGCCGAGGAGCTGACCTGGGAGATCTATAAGGACACGGTCGTCGAACAGGCCGAGCAGGGGGTGGACTACATGACGGTCCACGCCGGCGTGCGGCTGCCGTACGTCCCGCTGACCGCCAACCGCAAGACCGGCATCGTCTCGCGCGGCGGTTCGATCATGGCCGCGTGGTGCCTGGCCCACCACAAGGAGAGCTTCCTCTACGAGCACTTCGAGGAGCTGTGCGACATCCTCGCGGCGTACGACGTCACGTACTCCCTGGGTGACGGACTGCGCCCCGGCTCCATCGCCGACGCCAACGACGAGGCGCAGTTCGCCGAGCTCAGGACGCTCGGTGAGCTGAACACCGTGGCCAAGCGGCACGGTGTCCAGACCATGATCGAGGGCCCGGGCCACGTCCCGATGCACAAGATCAAGGAGAACATCGACCTCCAGCAGGAGATCTGCGAGGAGGCGCCGTTCTACACGCTCGGCCCGCTGACCACGGACGTTGCTCCGGCCTACGACCACATCACGTCCGGGATCGGCGCCGCGATGATCGCCTGGTGGGGCACGGCGATGCTCTGCTACGTCACGCCCAAGGAGCACCTGGGCCTGCCCAACCGCGACGACGTGAAGACCGGCGTCATCACGTACAAGATCGCGGCGCACGCGGCGGACCTCGCCAAGGGGCACCCGGGCGCGCAGGACTGGGACGACGCGCTCTCCGACGCCCGCTTCGAGTTCCGCTGGGAGGACCAGTTCAATCTGGCCCTCGATCCGGACACGGCCCGGGAGTTCCACGACGAGACGCTGCCCGCCGAACCGGCGAAGACCGCGCACTTCTGCTCGATGTGCGGTCCCAAGTTCTGCTCGATGAAGATCTCGCAGGACATCCGCCGCGAGCACGGCTCCACGAAGGCCGAGGTCGAGGCGGGCATGGAACAGAAGTCGAAGGAGTTCGCGGAAGCGGGCAACCGCGTCTATCTGCCGCTCGCCGACTGACCGTCCTGCGTCTCGGACAGCGGGCTCGGGGCGGGCGCCCCGAGCCCGGTCACGGCCCCGTGCCCGGCCCGGCGCTCAGTCGGGCCGGTGCTCGGGGCCGCCGTAGTCCGGGCTCGTGAAGTCCGGGCTGGAGTAGCCGGCGCGCTGTCCCGTGGCGGTGCCGCCGCCGTCGGGGCTGCTGAAACCCGGCCGGTTGTAGCCGAGCTGGGGCATGCGGCTGGGGCCGCCGCTCCGGCCGCCGAGCGCCCCGCCGGCCGGCGGCACCGCCTGCGCTTCCCGCAGGAACGGCAGGATGCCCCGCTCCAGCAACGCTTCGCCCCAGGCTTCTCTGGCGCGCGTCAGCTCCTTGTCGGCCTCGCTGTGGGCGTGGGCCGGCAGCGAGGTCGATCCGTTGCGCAGGGCCGTCAGGAGCAGGCAGACCGCGGCGACGAGGATGCCCGCGGCCGTGAGCGCCCCGAAGACCCAGCCGGCCGACAGCAGCGCGCCGGCGAAGTCCGGCGGCGGGCTGAGCATCTTCAGGACGTAACCGACCAGCAGGAATATCGCGGCCGCGGTCCCCGCGAGGACCGGGGCCAGCACGACGGCGACCGCGGCGACCCCGGGCCCCGTGGTCTCCGCGACCTCGCCGATCGTGGCGGCGAACCCCAGGGAGCTGCCGCCGCCCGCTCCGGCGGTGTTGGAGGCGCCTCCTTCGCTCGGCGGACGGACGGGCCCGGACGCGGCGCGCAGCTCGTCGCGGACCTGGGTGTAGTGCTCGTACTCGGCGGCGGCCGCCGTGCTGATGATCGCGGCCGCGCCCAGCGCCATGGTGCGCAGTTGTTCGGGGTTGAGCCGCCGGCCCCCGGCGGCGAGATCAGGCCGGTCGGGTGCGGTACGCAGCGCCTCATCGAGGAGCCGCTCGAACTCGGGGCGGTCCTCGTTCAGCAAATGCGGAGCGCTGTTCATGTGCATCCCCCGATGCTCCGTAGGGCTTGGTGGCCCGCATGGTTACGAGCCGTCGGGCAGAAACGGAGGGGAGCCTGCTACGGATAGGCCGATGGTAGAGCGGTCACGGCACGAGGTGACAGGGGGTTTCCGAAAATTGCCCCCCTGTGGCACCGGACCCTTTGTCTCCCGCGCCTGCCCGGTGAACTGTCAGATATCCATGGGGAGTTGCTGGACCAGCAGCTTTCCGGCCATGGTCACGCCGCCGTCCATGGCGATGGCCAGGCCGCCCGCGTACACATGCGGCCCCTCGACGACGGGGCCGCTGTCCTCGCCGTCGGCATCCTCGGTCCCGACCTCGCCGAGGAGGTAGGGGATGGGGCTGTGGCCGTGCACGACGCGCGAGCCGCCGAAGGTGCCGAGGAGTTCGCGCACGGCGCCCGGCCCCGTCTCGCCGTCCCGGAACGCGAAGCGCTTGGTGAACTTCCGGAACAGGTCCCAGCACTCGTCCGCGTCGTTGCGCGTGAGCGTCTCGCGGACCGTGTCGTTGACCGCCTCGATCGAGTCGCCGTAGTCGAGGTAGGCGGTGGTGTCCGAGTGCATGAGCAGGTGGTCGTCCTCGATCTCGATCGCGTCGAGCCGGGACATCCACTGCAGATGCACGTCCTGGAGGCGGTCCATGTCGGCCTTCTGACCGCCGTTGAGCAGCCAGGCCGCCTGGAAGGTGGCGGTGCCCGCGCCGGAGTTGACGGGCGTGTCGCCGAACCGTTTCGCGCCGAGCAGCAGCAGCTCGTGGTTGCCCATGAGCGCCTTGCAGTAGCCGCCCGCGGCGGCCGCCTCGGCGCTGAGCCGCATCACGAGGTCGATGACGCCGATCCCGTCGGGCCCCCGGTCGGTGAAGTCACCGAGGAACCACAGCCGCGCGTTCCCCGCGGCCCAGGCGCCCTCCGCGTCGACGAGACCCTTCACGTGGAGCGCGGCGAGCAGCTCGTCGAGGTAGCCGTGCACGTCGCCGACGACGAAGAGCGGGCCCATCCCGTCACCCGTGACGGGCGCCGGCTGACCGGTCTCCATCGGCACGGTGTCCCCCCGGGTGATGACCGGCAGATCGCGCTCGGTCGGGGTGTACCCGTCGGGGAACGGCGCCGGCTCGGGGGAGTCGGGGACGGGCTCGGGCGCCATCATGTTCGCCGGTACGTCATGGACGTACGCGGGAACGCGGAAGTCGCGCAGCGTCTCCGTGCGCGCTGCGGGTCCCTGACCGGCCCCCTGAGTCATCGACCCCTCCACCATTGCGCCGCCTGTGCACCGGATCGGACTGCCTGGTCGCAGCGGCCCGCGGTGTCGTCCGCCCATCATAGGAATGCGGCTCGCGCTGTGTGACGCACCAGGGGTGGTGAATCGGTGACGGGCGGCTGTTCACCACACTTTTCTCCCGAATTGGTGTGGACTTTTCCGCTCGTCCGCGCGGGGGACGACGGGCGGACGACGGCGTGCGGGGGCGGTCAGCCCTGCCTCGGGGACCGGGGCGGGCTGACCGTGGTGCGCTGCGGGCGGCGCTGCGAGGAGGTGCGGACGATGAGTTCGGTCGGTATCACCTGCTCGACCGGACGGTCCCCGTCGACCCCCTCGATCGCGTCGATGAGCAGTTGGATGACGGCCGTGCCGATCCGCCGCGGTTTGAGCGAGAGGGTGGTGATGGGCGGTTCCGTGGTGGCGTACACCATCGACTCGCTGCAGCACACGAGCAGCAGGTCCTCCGGGACGCGCAGCCCGTAGCGGCGGGCCGCGGCGAGCAGGTCGGTGCCGTTGGGGTCGAAGAGGCCGTAGACCGCGTCGGGGCGGTCGGGGCGGGCGAGCAGCCGGTCGGCGGCGACGGCGCCCGCGCACGGGTCGTGCGCCGGGTAGGACTCGTAGACCGGTTCCTGTCCGACCCGCTCGCACCAGTGCAGGTAGGCGGAGGTGGACAGGTGCGTGTAGGTGTCCGTGGTGGTGCCGGTGAGCAGGCCGATGCGGCGGGCGCCGGCCTCGGCGAGGTGGTCGAGGATGCCGAGGACGGCGGCCTCGTGGTCGTTGTCGACCCAGGCGGTCACGGGCAGGGTGCCCGCGGGACGTCCGTCCGAGACGACGGGCAGGCCCTGGCGGACCAGCTCGGTGACGACCGGATCATGGTCGGAGGGGTCGATGACGACGGTGCCGTCGAGCGCGACGTTCGCCCACACGTCGTGGCGTGAGGTGGCGGGCAGGATGACGAGCGCGTAGCCGCGGGCCAGGGCGGCGGAGGTCGCGGCTCTCGCCATCTCCGCGAAGTAGGCGAATTCGGTGAAGGTGAAAGGTTCATCCCCGTAGGTCGTCACGGTCAGACCGATCAGGCCCGACTTGCCGGTACGGAGCGTGCGGGCGGCCGCGGAGGGGCGATAGCCCAACCGGTCGGCGACCTCGCGGACATGGCGTCGGGTGGCGTCCGGGAGCCTGCCCTTGCCGTTGAGCGCATCGGAGACAGTCGTGATCGAGACCCCGGCGGCGGCGGCAACGTCTCTGATGCCTGCCCGGCCCGGCCGGGTGCCCCTGCGGGTCGTCTCCGCCCGGCTCACCTGGTGCTTCCCTGCTGCTGTCATGGCGAGCCGATAGTAGGGCTCATGTGGCTGCATGGCGGAGGCGCATATGCACGCGTTGACAGGCACGTTTCTGCAAGGTCAATCTCTCCCAATGCCCTTGGAATACAAGGCAGTTAGCGATTCGTACCGGGCTGCGTCCTGTGTCGGTGCGTACGGGTCTGCCCACTCGGCGAGGTTGCGGACAGGTCTCAACTCACCTCTACGGGGGATGCGCGCCACGGCGCAAGCCACCGGCGCGCGCCAGGGTGCGAAGCGCCCCCCTCGGGTCGGCGCGCTGCCGCCCCGTCGCGCGGGCGGGAAGGGCGGACCCATTGGGGCGGGCGTCCAATCCTCTTAAGGTGAGCAGTATTGGAACGGTGGCCACAAGGAGGACTGCGGTGAGCGAGACGAACCCCAAGCTGCGTGCGGAGCTGGCGGGGATCCCCACGTATAAGCCGGGCAAGCCCGCGGCTGCCGGGGGCCCGGCGGCGTACAAGCTCTCCTCCAACGAGAACCCCTATCCCCCGCTGCCCGGTGTCATGGAGCGGGCGATCGCCGCGGCCGGCACCTTCAACCGCTACCCGGACATGGCCTGCACGGGGCTGATGGCTGAGCTGGCCGACCGCTTCGGCGTGCCGGTCTCGCACCTGGCCACCGGGACGGGCTCGGTCGGCGTCGCCCAGCAGCTGCTCCAGGCGACCAGCGGTCCGGGCGACGAGGTCATCTACGCGTGGCGGTCCTTCGAGGCGTACCCGATCATCACGCAGATCAGCGGCGCGACGTCGGTGAAGGTGCCGCTGACGCCGGACGAGGACCACGACCTCGACGCGATGGCCGGCGCGATCACCGACCGCACCCGGCTGATCTTCGTGTGCAACCCCAACAACCCCACGGGCAACGCCATCCGCCGGGCCGAGCTGGAACGTTTCCTCGACCGGGTGCCGTCGGATGTGCTGGTCGTGCTCGACGAGGCGTACCGGGAGTTCATCCGCGACCCCGAGGTCCCGGACGGCGTGGAGATCTACCGGGACCGGCCGAACGTGGCGGTGTTGCGCACCTTCTCCAAGGCCTACGGGCTCGCGGGGCTGCGGGTCGGGTTCGCCATCGCCCACGAGCCGGTGGCGGCGGCGTTGCGCAAGACGGCGGTCCCCTTCGGCGTCAGCCAGCTCGCGCAGGACGCGGCGGTGGCCTCGCTGCGTGCGGAGGACGAGCTGCTCGGCCGCGTCGGCTGCCTGGTGGACGAGCGGGCCCGGGTCCTGGAGACCCTGCGTGGCCAGGGCTGGACCGTGCCGGAGACGCAGGCCAACTTCGTGTGGCTGCGGCTCGGCGAGCGGACGATGGACTTCGCGGCGGCGTGCGAGCGGGCCGGGGTCGTCGTGCGCCCGTTCGCCGGTGAGGGGATGCGGGCGACGATCGGGGAGACCGAGGCCAACGACGTCTTCCTGCGGACCGCGGAGACGTTCCGCAAGGAGCTGTGAGCCGGTCCGTGCGGCGGTGACGAGACGCGAGGTGGCCCACCGGCCGCCTCGCGTCTTCGTCTGTCCGCGTGCGGCCCGCTGTGGCGTTGCTCGCAGTAGGGGGCCCCGGCTTCGGTTTCCGACAACCAGTACGACATAATGCTTGTGAATGTGAACGCGTTCACAAGCGCGTCCCGGTTCCTCCGTATATCGGCGGGATCAATGGGACAAATCGCTGGCGTGTGGCGCGGTGATGTAAGGAGATGACGCAGTGGACCTGGCTCTGGCGCCGGAGACTCTGGCGCGATGGCAGTTCGGCATCACCACCGTCTACCACTTCCTCTTCGTTCCCCTGACGATCTCGCTCGCGGCGCTCACCGCCGGCCTGCAGACCGCCTGGGTGCGCACCGAGAAGGAGAAGTACCTCAGGGCCACCAAGTTCTGGGGCAAGCTCTTCCTGATCAACATCGCGATGGGCGTCGTCACCGGCATCGTGCAGGAGTTCCAGTTCGGCATGAACTGGTCCGACTACTCGCGCTTCGTCGGGGACATCTTCGGAGCGCCGCTGGCCTTCGAGGCGCTGATCGCGTTCTTCTTCGAGTCCACCTTCATCGGCCTGTGGATCTTCGGCTGGGACAAGCTGCCGAAGAAGATCCACCTGGCCTGCATCTGGATGGTCTCGATCGGCACGATCCTCTCCGCGTACTTCATCCTCGCGGCCAACTCCTGGATGCAGCACCCGGTCGGCTACCGCTACAACAAGGCCACCGGGCGGGCCGAACTCACCGACTTCTGGCAGGTGCTGACCCAGAACACGGCGCTCGCCCAGGCCTTCCACACGCTGTCCGCCTCGTTCCTGACCGGTGGCGCGTTCATGGTCGGCATCGCCGCCTTCCACCTGGCGCGCAAGAAGCCGAAGAACATCGCGACGATGCGGACCTCGCTCCGGCTCGGCCTGGTCACCCTCGTCATCGGCGGCATGCTCACCGCGATCAGCGGCGACCAGCTCGGCAAGGTCATGTTCAAGCAGCAGCCGATGAAGATGGCGTCGGCCGAGGCGCTCTGGGACGGCCAGGACGCGGCACCGTTCTCGATCTTCGCCTACGGAGACGTGAGCAAGGGCCACAACAGTGTCGAGTTCTCCGTCCCCGGCGTGCTGTCCTTCCTCGCCGACGACAACTTCACCTCGCACATCCCCGGCATCAACGACACCAACAAGGCCGAGCAGCAGAAGTACGGGCCCGGCGACTACCGGCCGATCATCCCGGTCACCTTCTGGGCCTTCCGCTGGATGATCGGCTTCGGGATGGCGTCCTTCGCTATCGGGCTGCTCGGGCTCTGGCTCACCCGCAAGAAGTTCATGCTGCCGCAGGCGATGCGGACCGGTGAGGACGAGGTGCCGAACCTGGTCCTCTTCAAGAACAAGGCGCTGAGTTCGAAGTTCACCAAGCTCTACTGGATCGTCGCCCTGTGGACCATCGGGTTCCCGCTGATCGCCAACTCCTGGGGCTGGATCTTCACCGAGATGGGCCGGCAGCCGTGGGTCGTCTACGGCGTCCTGCAGACCCGCGACGCGGTCTCCCCCAGCGTCTCGCAGGGCGAGGTCATCACCTCGATGACCGTCTTCACCCTGCTCTACGCGGTGCTCGCCGTCATCGAGGTCAAGCTGCTGGTCAAGTACATCAAGGCCGGCCCGCCCGAGCTGAGCGAGGACGACCTCACCCCGCCCACCAGGATCGGCGGCGACCGTGACGCCGACAAGCCGATGGCCTTCTCCTACTAGGCCGAGGGAGCGCACAAGTCATGGAACTCCACGATGTCTGGTTCGTCCTCATCGCGGTCCTCTGGATCGGCTACTTCTTCCTGGAGGGCTTCGACTTCGGGATCGGCGTCCTCACCAAGCTGCTGGCGCGTGACCGCACCGAGCGGCGCGTCCTGATCAACACGATCGGCCCCGTCTGGGACGGCAACGAGGTGTGGCTGCTGACGGCGGGCGGCGCGACCTTCGCCGCCTTCCCGGAGTGGTACGCGACGCTCTTCTCCGGCTTCTACCTGCCGTTGCTGGCCATCCTGGTCTGTCTCATCGTGCGCGGTGTCGGCTTCGAGTACCGCTCGAAGCGCCCGGAGGAGCGGTGGCAGACCAACTGGGAGCACGCGATCTTCTGGACGTCGCTGATCCCGGCCGTGCTCTGGGGCGTGGCCTTCGGCAACATCGTGCGCGGTGTCAAGATCGACCGGGACTTCGAGTACGTCGGCAACCTCGGGGACCTGCTCAACCCCTACGCCCTCCTGGGCGGCCTGGTCACCCTGACGCTGTTCACCTTCCACGGCGCGGTGTTCGCCTCGCTCAAGACGCTGGGCGACATCCGGGCGCGGGCACGGAAGCTGGCCTTCACGCTCGGTCTGGTGACCGCGGTGCTGGCGCTCGTCTTCCTGGCGTGGACCCAGGCCGACAAGGGGGACGGCACGTCGCTCATCGCGCTGATCGTGGCGGTGGCCGCCCTGTTCGGCGCGGTCGGCGCCATCAAGGCGGGGCGCGAGGGCTGGTCGTTCGCGCTCTCCGGCATCACCATCGCCGCGGCCTTCGCCATGCTCTTCCTGACGATGTTCCCGAACGTCATGCCGTCCTCGCTCGACCCGGCGTGGAGCCTGACCGTCAGCAACGCCTCGTCGAGCCCCTACACGCTGAAGATCATGACGTGGCTCGCGGCGATCGCGACCCCGCTCGTCCTGCTCTACCAGTCGTGGACCTACTGGGTGTTCCGCAAGCGGATCGGCACCAAGCACATCGCCGACGCCGCGCACTGAACCCCGTCCCGTCCCCGGACCTTCGTGTCTACGTGAGGGTGTGTTTCACGTGAAACCGATCGACCAGCGCCTGCTCCGGTACGCCCGGGCCACCCGCCTCTTCCTGCTGGCTGTGGTCGTCCTCGGCGCCGCCGGGGCCGGTCTGGTCATCGCGCAGGCCATGCTCATCGCCGAGGTGGTGG
This sequence comes from Streptomyces sp. NPDC006552, assembly GCF_040611655.1. Classification (NCBI taxonomy): domain Bacteria; kingdom Bacillati; phylum Actinomycetota; class Actinomycetes; order Kitasatosporales; family Streptomycetaceae; genus Streptomyces; species Streptomyces sp. NPDC006552. The sequence continues at coordinate 113,736 of NZ_JBEXOS010000004.1, read as the reverse complement.
TGGGGGCCTTCCAGCACGGTTACGACGTGGCCCAGCTGCGCACACCGCTGTTGCTGCTGGTGGCCGTCGCGGCCGGGCGGGGCCTCGTCTCCTGGCTGACCGAGCTGGCCGCGCACCGGGCCGGCGCGGCGGTCAAGTCGGAGCTGCGCAGGCGGCTGCTGGAGCGGGCCGTCCAGCTCGGCCCGGACTGGCTGAGCGGTCGGCGCACGGGCTCACTGGTCGCGCTCGCCACGCGCGGGGTGGACGCGCTGGACGACTACTTCTCGCGTTATCTGCCGCAGCTGGGGCTCGCCGTAGTGGTCCCGGTCGCCGTGCTCGCCCGGGTCGTCACCGAGGACTGGGTGTCGGCGGCGATCATCGTGGGCACGCTGCCGCTCATCCCGGTCTTCATGATCCTCATCGGCTGGGCCACCCAGTCCCGGATGGACCGGCAGTGGCGGCTGCTGTCCCGGCTGTCCGGCCACTTCCTCGACGTGGTCGCCGGGCTGCCGACCCTGAAGGTGTTCGGCCGCGCCAAGGCGCAGGCCGAGTCCATCCGCACCATCACCCACCAGTACCGCACGGCGACGATGCGGACCCTGCGGATCGCCTTCCTGTCGTCCTTCGCGCTGGAACTGCTCGCCACGCTGTCGGTCGCACTCGTCGCCGTCACCGTCGGCATGCGGCTCGTGCACGGCTCCATGGACCTCTACGTCGGACTGGTCATCCTCGTCCTCGCGCCCGAGGCGTATCTGCCGCTGCGGCAGGTCGGGACCCAGTTCCACGCGGCGGCCGAGGGGCTCGCCGCGGCGGAGGAGATCTTCGCCGTCCTGGAGACGCCGCTGCCGCCCACCGGCACGGAGCCGGTCCCCGCCGGCGCCGACGTCGTCTTCGACGACGTGTCCGTCCGCTACGAAGGACGCACCGGCGACGCGGTCTCCCATGCCTCCTTCAGCGTGGCGCCCGGTGAGACCGTGGCCCTGGTCGGGCCCAGCGGCGCGGGCAAGTCGACGCTGCTGAGCACCCTGCTGGGGTTCGTCCGGCCCAGCGGCGGGCGCGTCCTCGTCGGCGGCGCCGACCTCTCCACCGTGGAGCGCGCGCAGTGGCACGCGCGCGTGGCCTGGGTCCCGCAGCGCCCGCAGCTGTATGCCGGGTCGATCGCCGACAACGTACGGCTCGCCCGGCCCGAGGCCGATGACGCCGCGGTGCGGGTCGCCCTGGGCGAGGCAGGGGCGCTGGAGTTCGTCGACGCCCTGCCCGACGGCGCACGCACCGAGCTGGGCGACGACGGTGCGGGCCTGTCGGCCGGGCAGCGGCAGCGCCTCGCGCTGGCCCGGGCGTTCCTCGCCGACCGGCCCGTGGTGCTTCTCGACGAGCCGACGGCCGCGCTGGACGGCGCGACCGAGGCGGGCATCGTCGAGGCGGTCCGCAGGCTGGCCGTGGGCCGCACCGTGCTGCTGGTCGTGCACCGGCCTGCCCTGCTCGCCCTCGCGGACCGCGTGGTCCGGCTCCGGACACCGGACACGGACCGGTCCCTCCAGGCGCGGTCGGCCGCCGCGCCCGCCGGTTCCGGGCCGGCGGAGACCGTGGCCGCCCCCGCGGACCGGCCCGTCCAGGACGCGCCCGCCGCCCGGCGCCACGCCCTCACCCGGCTGCGTGCCGCGGCCCGCCCGCGCCGCTCCCGCCTCGCGCTCGCCCTGCTGCTCGGCGCGCTCGCGCTCGGCAGCTCGGTGGGGCTGATGGGGACCAGCGGCTGGCTCATCTCGCGGGCCTCGCAGCAGCCGCCGGTGCTGTACCTGATGGTCGCGGTGACGGCCACGCGCGCGTTCGGCATCGGCCGGGCCTGCTTCCGGTACGCGGAGCGGCTCGTGTCGCACGATGCCGTGCTGCGGATGCTGGCCGACACCCGGGTCGCCGTCTACCGGCGCCTGGAGCGGCTCGCGCCCGCCGGGCTGCGCGCGACGCGCCGCGGCGACCTGCTCTCCCGGCTCGTCGCCGACGTGGACGCCCTCCAGGACTACTGGCTGCGCTGGCTGCTGCCCGCGTCGGTCGCGGCGCTCGTCGGCGCCGCGTCCGTGGCGTTCACCGCCTGGCTGCTGCCCGCGGCCGGTGCCGTCCTCGCCGTGGGCCTGGTGCTCGCCGGGGCCGGCGTGCCGCTGCTGTCCGGCGCCGTGGCCCGCCGCGCGGAACGGAGGCTGGCGCCCGCGCGCGGGGTGCTCGCGGTCCGGGTGGCCGAACTGCTCACCGGCACCGCCGAACTGACCGTCTCCGGCGCGCTCGCGCGGCGGACGAAGGAGGCCGCAGCGGCGGACTCCGTGCTCACCCGGATCGCCTCGCGCGCGGCCACCGCGACCGCGCTCGGCGACGGCCTCACCGCCCTCATCACGGGCCTGACCGTGGCCGCGGCCGCCCTCGCGGGCGTCCAGGGCGTCCGCTCCGGGCAGCTCGACGGCGTGACGGCGGCGGTGGTCGTCCTGACACCGCTCGCCGCGTTCGAGGCGGTGCTCGGGCTGCCGCTCGCGGTGCAGTACCGCCAGCGCGTCCGCAAGAGCGCCGAGCGCGTCTACGAGGTCCTGGACGCGCCCGAGCCCGTACGGGAGCCCGAGCGGCCCGCACCGGCGCCGCGGGACCCCTTCCCGCTCGTCGTGCGGGACCTCACCGCGCGGTACGACGGCCAGGCGCGGCCCGCGCTCGACGGGGTCGGCCTGACCCTGGAGCGGGGCCGCCGGATCGCCGTCGTGGGGCCGTCCGGGTCGGGCAAGACGACCCTGGCCCAGGTGCTGCTGCGCTTCCTCGACGCGGAGGCCGGCACGTACACGCTGGGCGGGAGCGACGCGTACGCCCTGGAAGGCGATGCCGTCCGCGGGCTGGTCGGGCTGTGCGCGCAGGACGCCCACCTCTTCGACAGCAGCGTCCGCGAGAACCTGCGGCTCGCCAAGAAGGACGCCACCGAGGAGGAACTGCGGGCCGCGCTGGGCCGGGTCCACCTCCTGGCGTGGGTGGACGCGCTGCCCGACGGGCTCGACACCCTGGTGGGCGAGCACGCCGCGCGGCTCTCCGGCGGACAGCGGCAGCGGCTCGCGCTGGCCCGGGCGCTGCTGGCCGACTTCCCGGTGCTGGTCCTGGACGAGCCCGCCGAGCACCTCGACCTGGAGACGGCGGACGCGCTCACCGCGGATCTGCTGGACGCGACCCAGGGCCGCACGACCGTGCTGATCACGCACCGGCTCGCCGGTCTGGACGCCGTCGACGAGGTGATCGTGCTCGACGCCGGGCAGGTCGTCCAGCGCGGCTCCTACGCCGTGCTGAGCGTCGCCGACGGGCCGCTGCGGGAGCTGCGGGAGCGGGAGAGCGCGGCGGAGCTGCTGGCCGGGGCGGGCGCGGGCCGATGACGCCGACCGGGGTGCCCGCCCCGCGGTACCGACTTTCCTCAGTAAATGGGACTAACTAGGCTCAATGGCATGCCACCACCCAGGGGACCCTCCGCTCCGACGCCCGCCGAGCCCACCGCGGCCTCCTCGGGCCCGCACCGGCTCTCCACCGAGCTGACCGCGCGGGTGCCCCAGCTCCTGGACGCGATGCGGTCCGTGGGGACGGGCCTGGAACTGCACACCACGCTGGACCGGATCTGCGAGACCGCCGCCGAACTGGCGGGCGCCACGTATGCGGCGATCGGCGTCGTGGCCGAGGACGGCGCCGGGCTCGCGGACTTCGTCTGGCACGGCATCGACGAGGAGACCGCCCTGCGCATCGGGCGGCTGCCCGACGGGCACCGGGGGCTGCTCGGCGCGCTCATCCACGATCCGCAACCGGTGCGCCTGGCGGACCTCGCGCAGGACCCGCGCGCGTGTGGCTTCCCCGCGCACCACCCGCCGATGCGGACGTTCCTCGGTGTCCCCATCCGCGTCCAGGGCGAGATCTTCGGCAACCTCTACCTCACGGAGAAGCACGGCGGCGGCGAGTTCAACGACTACGACCTGAACATGGTCCGGGTCCTCGCCACGGAGGCGGGCATCGCGATCGGCAACGCGCGCCTGTACGAGGCCGCCCGGCAGCGGGAGCGCTGGATCGACGGGTCCGTGGCCGTGACCACCGCCCTGCTGTCCGGCGGTGACGCGGACGACGCGCTGCAGGTCGTCGCCGAACAGGCCCGCAGACTCTCGGAGTCGGCCGCCGGCATCGTGCTGCTGCCCGCCGCGGACGGCGGCCTGGAGATCGTCGCCGTCGCCTCGGACGAGCCCTCCGGCGCGCTCGGCCTGATCGTCCCCCCGGAGAGCGCGATCGTCGCCGAACTGCTCGCCGGTGACGTCGTCTTCATGGAGGACACGGCGAGCGACCCGCGCGTGATGACCGACCTCGCGCGCGATTACGGCCCGGCCATGCTGCTCCCTTTGCAGAGCGACGGACGCGTCCTGGGGACGCTGGTGATGACCCGAGCGCGGGGGCAGCGTCCCTTCACGGAAGGGGAGCGCACGCTCGCCACGCAGTTCGCCTCCCAGGCCGCGCTCGCGCTGATGATGGCCGAGGCGCAGCGCGACCGGGAGCGGCTCGCCGTCTTCGAGGACCGCGACCGCATCGCCCGTGACCTGCACGACCTCGTGATCCAACGCCTCTTCGCCACCGGGATGATGCTGGAGTCGGCGCAGCGCCGGTCCGAGGCGCCCGAGGTGCAGCACGGTGTCGGCAAGGCCGTGGACGAACTGGACGTCACCATCCAGGAGATCCGCACGGCCATCTTCGCCCTGCAACAAGGCCCGGCGGAGGCGCTGTCGGGCCTGCGCACGCGCGTGCTGCGGGAGATCAACACGGCCGCCGTGCCGCTCGGCTTCAAGCCCGCGCACCGTTTCGTCGGCGCCGTCGACTCGACCGTCGGCGAACTCACCGGCAAGAACCTCATCGCGGCCCTGCGGGAGGCGCTGTCGAACGCGTTCCGGCACGCGGGCGCCGCGCGCATCGAGGTCGTCGTGGACGCGACCGTCACCCTGCCGGACGGGCGGCCCGGCGTGCGCCTGACGGTCGCGGACGACGGTGTGGGCATCCCGGCGGGCGGCCGCCGCAGCGGCCTGCGGAACCTCAAGAGGCGGGCGGAGTCGCTCGGCGGCGACAGCTGGTACGGGCCCGGCCTCGGGGACGCCGGGGGCGGCACCACAGTGGTCTGGCAAGCGCCCCACTGAGCGGGGACGGGGGCGGCTGATCCGGCGGTACCTGGTTCGGCGGTACGTCTCTGCGCCGTACGGGGCACGCGTTCCCCCGCCCGCACGAATCCGGGAGGAGGCCGCCTGCGGTGGGGGCGACCATCCGGGACATGCGCCCTCGCCCTCGTCGCTCCCTTGTCGTCATGGCGCTGGTGTGCGCGCTCACGGCACTGTGCGGCCCGCCCACGCTCTCCGCGGGAGCGGATGGGCCCCGGACGAGCGAGGACGTGGCGCGCCTCTTCCAGGAGGCGTCCGTGGCGACGCAGCGCTACGAAGCGGGGCGCCGGGCCGCCCGCGCGCAGCGGACCGCGGCGCGCAGGACGGAGCGGTCGCTGGCCCGGGAGCGGCGCGAGATCCGCGTGCTCCACAACGACCTCGGGCGGATCGCCCGCGCCCAGTACCGAAGCGGCGGCGGCCTGCCGCTCACCGCGCAGCTGCTGCTCGCGGACGAGCCCGAGGACCTGCTGCACGGACAACACGCGGTGTGGCAGGCCGACCTGGCGCTGAACAACGCCGTCAGCACGAGCCGCCGCGCCGAGCAGAGACTCGCGGACGGGCAGCGCCGGGCGACTGCGCAATGGCACGCCCTACAGGAGCGCAACAAGCGGCTCGCGCGGCTGAAGAGGAACATCGCGAGCAAGCTCGTACAGGCGCAGTGGAAGCTGCAAGGGGACGCCGACCGGGCGGTGGCGGCGGGGCGTTGCCGGGGTGCCGTCCGCCTCGATGAGCCGAAACTGCGCGCTACGCGCGCGTGGGTGGCCCCGGTGGAGGCATACACGCTCTCCGCGGGCTTCGACAGCAAGGGCGAACGCTGGGCGCGCCGGCACACCGGACAGGACTTCGCGGTCGACATCGGCACGCCCGTGCGAGCGGCGGGCGCCGGGCGCGTGGTGCACGTCTCCTGTGGCGGCGCTTTCGGCATCGAGGTCGTCGTGCGCCACCGGGGCGGCTACTACACGCAGTACGCGCACCTCGCGGCCGTCACGGTGGACCAGGGGGAGAAGGTGCGGGCGGGGCAGTGGGTCGGGCAGTCGGGCACCACCGGCAACTCGACGGGGCCGCATCTCCACTTCGAGGTGCGGCTCACGCCGTATCTGGGGTCGGGGGTGGACCCGGTGCCGTGGTTCGCCCAGCGGGGCGTACGGCTGTAGGTCAGCGGGCGGCCAGGATGGACTCGATGACGCGGGCCACGCCGTCCTCGTTGTTGCTCGCCGTGACGCCGGTGGCCGCGGCCAGCACGTCGGGGTGCGCGTTTCCCATCGCATAGGAAGCGCCCGCCCAGGTGAGCATCTCCATGTCGTTGGGCATGTCCCCGAAGGCGACGACCTCGGCGGGGGAGATACCGCGCTCGGCGCAGCACAGTTCGAGGGTGCTCGCCTTGGAGACGGCGCGTCCGCTGATCTCCAGGAGGGCGCTGGGGCTGGAGCGCGTGATGCTCGCCAGGTCACCGGCCGCGGTGCGCGCCAGGGCCAGGAACGCGTCGGGGCCGAGTTCCGGGTGGTAGGCGAGGAGCTTGAGGACGGGTTGCTCCGCCACGGCGCCGCCCTCGAAGTCCGCGCTGAGCAGTTTCTCGGCCGGCGCGACGCATTCGCCCTGGTCGAGGTGGAGGGGCGGGTACGTCGGCTCGTGGTGCAGACCGCCGGTCCGCTCGACCGCGAACGAGGTGCCGGGGGCCGCCGCGCGCAGAACCCGGACGACGTCGAGGGCGTCCGGGACGGCCAGCTCGCGGATGGTGACGAAGCGGTGGTTGCCGGGGCCGCCGTGCAGGTCCACGACGGCGGCGCCGTTGCCGCAGATGGCCAGGCCGTGGCCGTGCAGGTGATCGCTGACGACGTCCATCCAGCGGGCCGGGCGGCCCGTCACGAAGAAGACCTCGATACCGGCCTCCTCGGCGGCCGCCAGCGCGGCCACCGTCCGTGGGGAGACGGTCTTGTCGTCGTGCAGCAGCGTGCCGTCGAGATCCGTGGCGATCAGCCGGGGCGCGGGGGCGGGAGGAGCCGGGGGCCGGGGGCCAGAGGTCGATGAGGTCACCGTGCCATCGTCGCGCATATGCGCGCACGGGCGTGCGGCGGGGCGCGCAGATGAGTACGTTGCCGGCCCCCGCGCCCCGCCCGGCCCGGCCTGTCGCAACCCGATGATCAAGCGAGCTGGGCTAGGGCCTGGGTCGCGACGGCTTCGAAGACCTTCTGGTCGGCCGCGAAGGCGGTGTCGGGGATCGGCCAGTGCACGACGATGTCGGTGAAGCCCAGCTCACGGTGGTTGCCCGCGAAGTCGACGAAGGCGTCGACGGACTCCAGGGGGCCGCCGCGGTCCGGGGTGAAGCCGGTGAGCAGGATCTTGTCGAGTTCGGACACGTCCCGGCCAAGGGCGTCGCAGGCGTCGGTCAGCTTCCGCACCTGACCGCGAATGGCTTGAATCGACTCCTCCGGGGTGCCGTTTTCATACAGTTTCGGGTCACCGGTGGTCACCCACGCCTGGCCGTGCCGGGCGGCGAGCTTGAGTCCCCGGGGCCCGGTGGCGGCCACCGCGAAGGGCAGCCGGGGGCGCTGCACGCAGCCCGGGATGTTCTGGGCGCCGCCCGCGGAGTAGAAGGCGCCGTCGGAGGAGACCGTGTCCTCGGTGAGCAGCCGGTCGAGCAGGGGAACGAACTCGCCGAACCGGTCGGCTCGCTCGCGCGGCGTCCACGCCTCCTGGTCGCCACGGGCCAGGGCGCTCGCGTCGAAGCCGGTGCCGCCCGCGCCGATGCCGAGCGTGATCCGGCCACCGGAGATGTCGTCGAGCGTGATCAGTTCCTTGGCCAGGGTGACCGGGTGGCGGAAGTTCGGCGACGTCACGAGGGTGCCCAGGCGCATCCGCTCGGTGACTCCCGCCGCGGCGGTCAGGGTCGGGATCGCGCCGAACCACGGCCCGTCGCGGAACGGCACGCGCCAGGAGAGGTGGTCGTAGGTGTACGCGGTGTGGAAGCCCAGTTCCTCGGCGCGCAGCCAGGTCTCGCGGGCGCCCTCGCGCCAGCGGCGGTGGGGCAGGATCACGGTGCTCAGGCGGAGCGGAGGCTGGGGCGTGCGGGCCGTGTCGTTCATGCCAGCGAGCGTATGCGGAGGTCGCCGGGGGCGGTGCGGGTGGTTCGGGGTGCGTGGCCGGGGCGGTGGGAGACCCGGCCGGAATCGGGCGCGGGGCGGGGAGGTGCTCAGCCCGGGAAGCGGAGGTAGCGCGCGGGGACGGCGGCGGTGAGCCAGACGCCGTTGGCGCTCACGCGGAACGTGTGGCCGGCGCGGTGCATCGCCCCCGCGTCGACCGACAGCACGACGGGCCGGCCGCGCCGGGCGCCGACCCGCGTGGCGGTCTCGCGCTCCGCGGACAGGTGCACGTCGTGCCGGTCCATGGGCCGCAGGCCCTCGGCGCGGATCGCGTCGAGGAAGCGGGCCACGGTGCCGTGGTACAGGTACGCCGGCGGCTGCTGCGCCGCCAGGCCCAGGTCGACGCCGACCGTGTGGCCCTGGTTGGCGCGGATGCGGGAGCCGTCGATGGTGAAGCGCTGCTTGTCGTTCTCCGCGACCGCCTGGTCCAGCTCGGCCCGGCTGACCCGGAAGCCGTGCGCGGCGGCCGCGGCCAGCAGCGCGTCGATCTCGACCCAGCCGGCTTCGTCGAGGGTGAGCCCGATGCGGTCCGGTTGATGGCGCAGATGCTTCGAGAGGTACTTCGACACCTTGACGGTGCGTTGCTCATTCATGGCGCCAGGGTGCCCGGCAGGCCGCTGGGCGTGCACGCGGATTTCATCCGTGAGAACACCCTCGAAGGTTTGATCCACAGCCAACTGGGGTTATCCACAGGCTACTTGGGGATTCTGTGGACAACGGACGCCCGAATAGGTCGACTTAATCAACTGATGCGCCATTAGCTCCCTTTGTCGCCAATGCATCTAATGTCCGTGCCTGTACTTCACGTTCAGCAGCCACTGAGATGAACTCGGCCGCACCCTCCGCCCCAACCAGCGCATGTACGGCCCGCATTGTCTCCGCCGGTATGGCGACCGACTGCGGCCCGTCCACGGGTACGTTTCCGGCCCCTTCCGCCAGGTGCCGGTGCAGGTGGCGGGTGGCGAACAGCCGCATCGCGCGGGCCAGTTCGGCGTCGACCGACTGCTGGGCGAGCGGGCGCAGGCGCCGTACGAGCGCGGCGGCTTCGACTGCTTCCGTGTCGGTCGGCGGGTGCGGACCCAAGTAGCGCGCGAAGACGTGCTCCGTCGTGAACTCCAGGAACCTGGCGGCAATATGCTCCACCTGCCCCCTCAACTCCCGCAGATGGCCGGAGATCGCGGTGAGAGGTACGCCCGCCGCGTGCAACTCCACGGCCACCGCCAGCTCTTGAGGACTCGGCACCAGGAACTCGTCGTCCCTCCCCGGCACCGGCTCCAGTACCCCGAGGTCGAGCGCGTCCCGCACGGCGGCGTCGTCGGGCCGGCCGCCGAACCGCTCGTCCAGCTCTGCCCGCGTGATACGGCCCGCCCGCTCGTCCGTCCACGGGCCGTCCACCTCGGCGACCAGGCCGAGGACCCCGCCCAGGCCCCGGCCCGCGTCCCAGGCCTCCAGGAGCTCCTTGATGGAGGCCAGGGTGTAGCCGCGGTCGAGCAGGTCGGCGATCTGGCGCAGCCGGGACAGATGCGCGGCCGTGTACACGTTGGCCCGGCCGCGTCGCTCGGGCCGCGGCAACAGTCCGCGGTCCTGGTAGGCGCGGATCGTGCGGACCGTGGCGCCGCTGTGGTGGGCCAGGTCCTCGATCCGGTACTCGACGACCGACTGCTGCTCCGTCACACCTCACGCCCCTCGGCCGTACGTGGTCGTCCACGCGGACGCCCCGGTCCGCTCACCCCGCCCCCGCGCCGCCGGTCGCACCGGGCGCGGGGCAGGTCAGCGGGTACCCGCCGGCCCAGTGGCGCGAACTCTCCTGCGAGGGATGGTACGACCGACGCGCGCGGCCCGGTACGGCCCGGCCCGCTCCCGGCTGCGCACCTTCCGGCTCCCCCGCCCCGTACCGCCCGGCCTCACAGCGGCGGCTCCATCCGCGCGAGCGCCCGCAGGGCCCGGGGTGCGAAACGGGACAGGAAGCGCGCCCCCCGCGCCTCCGGGGTGACCGGCAGCACCGCCTTGTTGTGCGCGACGGCGTCCAGGATCGCGGCCGCCACCTTCTCCGGCGGATAGTTGCGCAGTCCGTAGAGGCGAGCGGACTTCTTCTGGCGCCGCTTCTCCTCGTCGGCGTCGACCCCGGTGAACCTGGCCGTCGACGTGATGTTCGTGTTGACCAGGCCGGGACAGATCGCGGAGACGCCGATGCCCTGTCCGGCCAGTTCGGCGCGGAGGCACTCGCTCAGCATGAGGACGGCCGCCTTGGAGGTGGCGTAGGCGGGGAGGACCTTCGAGGGCTGGTACGCGGCGGCGGAGGCGGTGTTGACGATGTGACCGCCCTGACCGCGCTCGGCCATCTGCCTGCCGAACAGGCGGCACCCATGAATGACCCCCCACAAGTTGACGTCAAGGACCCTTCTCCAGTCCTCCGGCGTCGTGTCGAGGAACGAGCCCGACAGGCCGATCCCCGCGTTGTTCACCAGGACATCGACCACGCCGTACTCGGCGGCGACCTTCTCCGCGAGCTTCTCCATGGCCTGTTCGTCCGCGACGTCGACGGTCTCCGCCCAGGCCGCGGGCGCCCCGACGAGCCGGGCCATCTCGGCGGTGCGGGAGGCGCTCTCGGTGTCCCGGTCGACGGCGACCACGCGCGCGCCCGCCTCGGCGAACGCGAACGCGGTGGCCCGTCCGATCCCGCTGCCGGCACCGGTGACCAGGACGAGCTGGCCACCGAACCGGTCCGCGTACGGCCCGTCGGCCGCCGTGCGCGGGGCCGGGACCCCCGCCTCCTGCTCCTCGTGGGCCGTGACGAACTCGCCGATCCAGGAAGTGAGCTGGTCGGGCCGGGTGCGCGGGACCCAGTGCTTGGCGGGCAGCGTCCGGCGGGTCAGCTGCGGCGCCCACTGTTCGAGCTGGTCGTACAGGCGCGGGGAGAGGAAGGCGTCTCCCAGGGGCGTGATGAGCTGCACGGGCGCGTGCGCGTAGGCGTCCTCGCGCGGCCGGCGCAGCCTCGCCCGCACGTTGTCCCGGTACAGCCAGGCGCCGTGCGCCGCGTCCGCGGGCAGCGACGCGGTGGGATAGTCACCGGCCGGGACCTTCTCCGTGCGCTCCAGGATCGCCGGCCAGCGCTTGCCGAGCGGCCCGCGCCAGGCCAGCTCCGGCAGGACCGGGGTGTGCAGCAGGTAGACGTACCAGGACTTAGCGCCCTGGCCGAGCAGCTGGCCGACCTTGCGGGGCGTGGGCCGCCGCACGCGCTGCTTGATCCAGTGCCCGAAGTGGTCGAGCGACGGTCCTGACATCGACGTGAAGGAGGCGATGCGGCCTTCGGTGCGGCGGACCGTGACGAACTCCCACGCCTGCACCGAACCCCAGTCGTGGCCCACCAGGTGAACGGGCCGGTCCGGGCTCACGGCGTCGACGACCGCCACGAAGTCGTCGGTCAGCTTCTCCAGCGTGAAACCGCCGCGCAGTGGGGTCGGCGCCGTGGAGCGGCCGTGCCCGCGCACGTCGTAGAGCACGACATGGAAGCGCTCCGCGAGGCGCGTGGCCACCTCGGACCAGACTTCCTTGGAGTCCGGGTAACCGTGGACAAGGACGACGGTCGGCCGCGCCGCGTCGCCCAGTTCGACGACGCACAGCTCGATCCCGCCGGTGCGTACCCAGCGCTCGCGCGCGCCGTGGATGGTGGTGAGGTCCGTCATCAGATGCCTTCCGCCCAGCGCCGCACGTGCGGCAGATCGTCGTCCAGCCAAAAGGCGTGTTCTTCGGGGTCCTTGGAGTCCGTCACGACGAGGATCTCCTCGAACTTGGCGCCCGTGCCGCGAAAACCCAGGTGCGGCTCGACCGCCCACAGGCCGGGCCGCGGGGGATGGTCGGAGAACCGGTACGGCGACCACAGCGGCGACCAGCCGTCCCGGTGCCCGCGCAGCGCGTCACCGGCGAGGCCCTTGAGCGACTGGGTGCCGAAGCCGAAGAGGGTGGGGTTGATCCGCCGCTCCCGGACCCGGTCGACCTTGTGCGCGATGACGCCGAAGGGGTACGCGCGGTGCCGGTTCGCGTAACCCTGGCGGACCATCAGCCGGTCGACGTCCTCGTAGATCTCCCGCAGCGGGCGGCGCTCGCGCACCTCCCGCAGGAGCAGCTCGCGATGGGCCTCCAGGTCGGCGAGCAGCTTGTCGTGCACGGGGTTGAGGCCGAGGCAGCCGGAGTACCCGATGTCCGCCGTGCAGCCGTCCAGGACGGGGGCCATGTCGAGGATGAAGGGCATCCCCGGCTCCAGCGCGCGGTTGGTGGGGAAGAACTGCAGTGGTATCCGGAAGTTCACGAACGCCGTGCGGTCCCCGAACCAGGCGAAGGGGAGATGGAACCAGTCCCGCACCCCGCGCTCGCGCAGCCACTGCCGCTGCATCCGCGCCGCCTCCCGCTCCGTCACACCGGGCTTCAGCTGCGCGGCCACCGCCTCCGCGCACTCGTACGCGAGCCGCTGGACCACTCTGAACCCCCGCAGCTCCGCGGAGAGTTCCCGAACCACTGCTGGGGGCATGCCACCGTCCGTCCGTGCCAGGGCCGTCCGTGACCGGACCGTCGCCGTACGCGCTCGTAACTTGACACTGATGAATGTGACAATGCCTGGCGGCGGCGTCAAGGGGCCGGCGGAAGACTGTGGAGAACGTCCGCGATGTGCACAACGGCGCCACCGTGCCGGGTGACGGGCGAAAAGGCACGTCCGACCCGGGCGCGGAGGGCTACTCAGGGAGGACCCTTAGGGACCCGTAATACTCAGGTCTCATAAAGGGTTGACCCTGTGGTCTGACGAATTCCTGTGTCCTGCGCCACTACGGTCGAACCGTGACTGTGATCGCGACCGAAAGCCTGAGCAAGCGGTTCCCCCGGGTGACCGCGCTTGACCGGCTGACCATGGATATCGGGCCCGGGGTGACCGGACTCGTCGGAGCCAATGGTGCCGGCAAGTCCACCATGATCAAGATCCTGCTGGGTCTGTCCCCCGCGTCGGAGGGCCGGGCCGAAGTGCTCGGCCTCGACGTCGCGACCAAGGGCGGTGAGATCCGCGAGCGCGTGGGGTACATGCCCGAGCACGACTGCCTGCCGCCCGACGTCTCGGCCACCGAGTTCGTCGTCCACATGGCCCGCATGTCGGGCCTGCCGCCCACCGCGGCCCGCGAGCGCACCGCCGACACGCTGCGCCACGTCGGCCTGTACGAGGAGCGCTACCGCCCCATCGGCGGCTACTCGACGGGCATGAAACAGCGCGTCAAGCTGGCCCAGGCCCTCGTCCACGACCCGCAGCTGGTCTTCCTGGACGAGCCGACGAACGGCCTGGACCCGGTCGGCCGCGACGACATGCTCGACCTGATCCGCCGCGTCCACACGGACTTCGGCATCTCGGTCCTGGTCACCTCGCACCTGCTCGGCGAGCTCGAGCGCACCTGCGACCACGTCGTCGTCATCGACGGCGGCAAGCTGCTGCGCTCCAGCTCCACCACCGACTTCACCCAGAGCACCGCCACCCTCGCGATCGAGGTCACCGACAGCGACGCGCACCCCGACGGGACGAGCGCGCTGCGCGAGGCGTTCGCCCGGCGCGGCATCGAGACGACCACCGGCGGCGAACTGCCGGGCGCGGGCCACACCGTGCTCCTCACCGCCCAAGGCGAGGAGACGTACGACATCGTGCGCGACGTCGTCGCCGACCTCGGCCTGGGACTGATCCGCATGGAGCAGCGCAGGCACCACATCGCGGAGGTCTTCCGCCCCACCGACCAGCAGGACGAGCAGCAGCGGGAGCAGGGCTCCGAGCGCGCGGTCGCCTGGGCGGCCACCGCCGCCGCACAGCAGACGGGAGGCTCGCGCGATGACCACTGAGCCCATGGCCACGGACCGTGCGTCCACCCAGATCCACAACATCGGCTACCGCCACTACGACGGCCCGCGCCTGGGCCGTGCGTACGCGCGCCGCTCGCTGTTCTCGCAGAGCCTGCGCGGCGCGTACGGACTCGGCCGCTCGGCCAAGTCCAAGGTGCTGCCGATGCTGCTCTTCGTCGTGATGTGCGTCCCCGCACTGATCATGGTCGCGGTCGCCGTCGCCACCAAGGCGAAGGACCTGCCCGTCGACTACACGCGCTACGCGGTCATCCTGCAAGCGGTGATCGGCCTGTACGTGGCGTCCCAGGCGCCGCAGGCCGTCTCCCGCGACCTGCGCTTCAAGTCGGTGCCGCTGTACTTCTCGCGTCCCATCGAGCGGGTGGACTACGTGGTCGCCAAGTACGCCGCCATGGCGTCGGCCCTGTTCATCCTCACGGCCGCCCCGCTGCTCGTCCTGTACGTAGGCTCTCTGCTCGCCAAACTGGACTTCACCGAGCAGACCGAGGGATTCGGCCAAGGACTGGTCTCCGTGGTGCTGCTGTCACTGCTCTTCGCCGGCATCGGGCTGGTCGTCTCCGCCGTCACCCCGCGCCGCGGCTTCGGCATCGCCGCCGTCATCGCCGTCCTGACCATCTCCTACGGGGCGGTCTCCACGGTCCAGGCGATCGCCTGGAATCAGGGCAACGCGAGCGCGGTCTCCTGGCTGGGCCTGTTCTCGCCGATCACCCTCATCGACGGCGTACAGACCGCCTTCCTCGGTGCCACGTCCGCCTTCCCGGGGGCCCACGGCCCCTCCAGCGGCCAAGGCGTGGTCTACCTGCTCGTCGTACTCGGGCTCATCGCCGGCTCCTACGGGCTGCTGATGCGCCGCTACCGGAAGGTCGGAATGTGACCGCCATCAACATCGACCACGTCTCGCGCTGGTTCGGCAACGTCGTGGCCGTCAACGACGTCACGATGACGATCGGCCCCGGCGTGACCGGCCTGCTCGGTCCGAACGGCGCGGGAAAGTCCACCCTCATCAACATGATGGGCGGCTTCCTCGCTCCCTCGAACGGCTCGGTGACCCTCGACGACCGGCCGATCTGGCGCAACGAGGAGATCTACCGGCACATCGGCATCGTCCCCGAGCGCGAGGCGATGTACGACTTCCTCACGGGCAGGGAGTTCGTCGTCGCCAATGCCGAACTCCACGGCCTCGGCAAGAAGGAGGCGGACCGGGCGCTCGCCACGGTCGAGATGGAGTACGCGCAGGACCGCAAGATCTCGACGTACTCCAAGGGCATGCGGCAGCGGGTGAAGATGGCGTCCGCCCTCGTCCATGACCCGTCCGTGCTGCTCCTGGACGAGCCGTTCAACGGCATGGACCCGCGCCAGCGCATGCAGCTCATGGACCTGCTGCGGCAGATGGGGGACGAGGGGCGCACCGTGCTCTTCTCCTCACACATCCTCGAAGAGGTCGAGCAACTCGCCTCCCACATCGAGGTGATCGTCGCCGGCCGGCACGCGGCCAGCGGTGACTTCCGCAAGATCCGCCGGCTGATGACCGACCGGCCCCACCGCTACCTCGTCCGCTCCAGCGACGACCGGGCCCTGGCCGCCGCGCTGATCGCGGACCCGTCGACCGCGGGCATCGAGGTCGACCTGAAGGAGGGTGCGCTGCGCATCCAGGCCGTCGACTTCGGCCGGTTCACCACGCTGCTTCCGAAGGTGGCGCGGGAGCACGGCATCCGCCTGCTCACGGTCTCGCCGTCCGACGAATCCCTCGAGTCCGTCTTCTCGTATCTCGTCGCGGCGTAGGAGGCCCTGATGTACGACCCCACTGTCGCCCGGCTCACCTACCGGGCTCTGCTCGGCCGTCGCCGGGCCCTCATCCTCTTCGCGCTGCCCGTCCTGCTCGTGGTGATCTCCGCACTGGTGCGCGGCCTCACCGGAGCCGACGACCAGACCGCCTCCGATGTCCTCGGCGGCTTCGCCCTGGCCACGATGGTGCCGCTCATCGGCGTCATCGCGGGCACGGGCGCCATCGGCCCCGAGATCGATGACGGCTCCGTGGTCTACCTGCTCTCCAAGCCGGTCAAGCGCCCGACCATCATCTTCACCAAGCTCATCGTGGCGGTCGCCGTCACCATGGTCTTCTCGGCCGTCCCGACGCTGATCGCGGGCCTCATCCTGAACGGGAACGGGCAGCAGATCGCGGTCGCCTACACGATCGCCGCGCTGGTCGCCTCCATCGCGTACGCCGCGATCTTCCTGCTGCTCGGCACGGTGACGCGGCACGCGGTCGTCTTCGGCCTGGTCTACGCCCTCGTCTGGGAGGCGCTCTTCGGCTCCCTGGTGTCCGGCGCCCGCACCCTCAGCGTCCAGCAGTGGTCACTGGCCGTCGCCCACAAGGTGGCCGGTGGCGACCTTGTCACCTCGGACGTGGGGCTGCCGCTGGCGACGGTCCTGCTGGTGGGCGTGACCGTGGTGGCGACCTGGTACGCGGGTCAGCGGCTGCGGTCCCTGAAGCTGGCGGGGGAGGAGTAGCGGCCCCGCGCGGGCAGACCCGTGGCGCCGGTTGCGGCCTCCGAAAACAATTCGGTGGCGGCGAACCCGGCGCCACGGCACAGTAGTTGTCGTCACACCGCACCGGCCGACCGTCAGAGTCCGTCCGCCGGTGCCCGCCCACTGGGAGAGGAGCGCGGCGATGTCCTTCAGTAGTCCGTCGAGCTCCCTACAGGGCAGCCCGAGGCAGGCTCCGGAGTAGCCACCACACTCCGTCGAGCCCCGCCCAGGGGCGTTGCCCGGGGCGGCCGCTTCGAGCGCGTGTCCTCAGCGGCACGCGGGCCGCCCACCCGGAGGATTGGCCGAGTGGTAAGGCAGCGGCTTGCTAAGCCGTCGTCGGGGTCACGCCCCGCGCGCGTTCGATCCGCGCATCCTCCACACCGCACAGCCCCACCGCACGACCGTGCCGCACAGCCCCGCCGCAGCGGATCAGCCGAGCAGGCGCTCCAGGACCACGGCGATGCCGTCGTCCTCGTTCGACGCCGTCACCTCGTCCGCCACGGCCTTCAGGCTCTCGTGGGCGTTGGACATCGCCACGCCGTGGGCCGCCCACGCGAACATCGGGATGTCGTTGGGCATGTCGCCGAAGGCGATCGTGTCGGCGGGCTTCACGCCCAGGCGCCGCGCCGCGAGGGAGAGCCCGGTGGCCTTGGAGAGGCCGAGCGGGAGCAGCTCGACAATGCCTTCGCCCGCCATCGTGACCCCCACCAGATCGCCGGCCACGGCCCGCGCGACCTCGGCCAGCCGGTCGTCGCCGAGACCGGGATGCTGGACGTAGACCTTGTTCAGCGGGGCCGCCCACAGCTCCGCGACGTCCGTGAACGGAGTCGCGGGCAGAGCGCCGCCCTCGCGGTAGCCGGGGCCGACGATGACGTCCCCGTCGAGCCCGTCCCGGCTCGCGGCCAGCGCCAGCGGGCCGACCTCCGCCTCGATCTTGGCGAGCGCGAGCCCGGCGAGCTGCCGGTCGAGCGTCACCGAGGTGAGGAGCCGGTGCTCGCCCGCGTGGTAGAGCTGCGCGCCCTGGCCGCACACCGCGAGACCGTCGTAACCGAGGTCGTCGAGGATGTGGCGGGTCCAGGGCACGGCCCGGCCGGTGACGATGATGTGCGCGGCCCCCGCGGCGGTGACCGCGGCGAGCGCGTCACGCGTCCGCCCCGAGACCGTGTCGTCGGAGCGCAGCAGCGTGCCGTCGAGGTCGGTCGCGACGAGCTTGTACGGGAACGCGGGGGCGGGGTGGCTCACTTGGTGTTCGGCTCCAGGCTGCGGTTACTTGGGGTCAAGCGTGGTGCGGCCCCCGAGGTACGGCCGCAGCATCTCGGGCACGCGCACGGAGCCGTCGGGCAGCTGGTGGTTCTCCAGCAGGGCGACGATCGTGCGGGGCACCGCGCACAGCGTCCCGTTCAGGGTCGCGAGCGGCTGCACCTTCTTACCGTCGCGCATCCGGATCGACAGGCGGCGCGCCTGGAAGCCGTCGCAGTTCGAGGCGGACGTCAGCTCGCGGTACTTGCCCTGCGTCGGGATCCACGCCTCGCAGTCGAACTTGCGCGAGGCCGAGGAGCCGAGGTCACCGGTGGCGACGTCGATCACCTGGAAGGGCAGTTCGAGGCCGGTCAGCCACTGCTTCTCCCAGTCCAGCAGCCGCTGGTGCTCGTTCTCCGCGTCCTCGGGGGCGACGTAGGAGAACATCTCGACCTTGTCGAACTGGTGCACGCGGAAGATGCCGCGGGTGTCCTTGCCGTACGTGCCCGCCTCGCGGCGGAAGCACGGCGAGAACCCGGCGTAACGCAGCGGCAGCTGGCTCGCGTCGAGGATCTCGTCCATGTGGTACCCGGCGAGGGCGACCTCGGAGGTGCCGACGAGGTAGTAGTCGTCCTTCTCCAGGTGGTACACGTTCTCCGCGGCCTGGCCGAGGAAACCCGTGCCCTCCATGGCGCGCGGGCGCACCAGGGCCGGGGTGAGCATCGGCGTGAAGCCGGCCTCGGTGGCCTGTGCGATCGCCGCGTTGACCAGCGCCAGCTCCAGGAGTGCGCCGATGCCCGTCAGGTAGTAGAAGCGCGAGCCGGAGACCTTCGCGCCGCGCTCGACGTCGATGGCGCCGAGCGCCTCGCCGAGCTCCAGGTGGTCCTTGGGCGTGAAGCCCTCGGCGCCGAAGTCGCGGATCGTGCCGTGCGTCTCCAGGACGACGAAGTCCTCCTCGCCGCCGCGCGGGACGTCGGGGTGCACCACGTTGCCCAGCTGGAGGGCGAGGCGCTGGGTCTCCTCCTCCGCCTCGCGCTGCTCGGACTCGGCGGCCTTCACGCGGAGCTTGAGGCCCTCGGCCTGCTGGAGCAGCTCGGTGCGCTCCTCGGGCGTGGCCTTGCCCATCAGCTTGCCGAGCGACTTCTGCTCGGAGCGCAGTTCGTCGAAGCGCAACCCGGACGACCTGCGTCGCTCATCGGCGGACAGGACGGAGTCGACGAGCGCGACGTCCTCTCCACGGGCGCGCTGGGAGGCGCGAACACGGTCGGGGTCCTCACGGAGCAGGCGAAGGTCAATCACCCCCCCAGGCTACCGGTGCGGGGTTCCCGCGCTCGACCCGATATCCGTTGCGAGGCTTTATGCCCTATTTGCCGGAATGTGAATTAACGGCGGAACCTGGCCGGAAAAGATCAGGCCGCGCCCTTGTGGGCGCCCGTCAAGAGGAACGCCCGATTTCCCCTAAAGAGCCAGGTGGGGAGTGATGCCTTGACCGGACTCCCTTGTGGCGGGCGGGACTTGACGGCTCGTTGTCCACAGGAGGAGGGAGTTCCGGCGGGTTATCCACAGGCTGTGAGAAAAGGGTGTGGACATCGGAAGGGGGCGTTCCGAAAGCCACATGTATCGCGAAGGATTCCCGCTCCAAACCGGCTCTATCCTCACTTTCGGGTGGAAACGCTTCACTCCAAAGGGTTGATCAAAGGAAAAGAGTGGACGAAGGGTGACTGGCGGGGCTGTGGACTCCCTTGGGGCGTGTAGGGCGATTTGTCGACCATGTCACGCCTTCCTGTCGACTTGTCCCCAGGTCGAGATGGCAGGCTGTGGATAACTCTTGTGGACGGAGAAAATCCGCTGGTCGGACCGGGTGGGCCGTCGGCATCGAGCCCGGCGGGCCGGTGGAGAACCCGCCCGCGGTCCCCGCCCACGGCCCCCGCGCGCGACCCGCGCAGCGGGAATCGGACGACGTGGAACCGCCTAGAACCGGCCGTCCTGGCACCGCGCCAGCCAGTCGGACGCCGTCACGAACTCACCGTCCGACGTCCCGGTCCGCAGCGGCCGTACGTCCTCGGCGGCGACACCCGCACGCGGATACGAGCCGAGATAGCGCACCTCCGGGCAGGCCCGTTTCAGGCCCATCAGCGCCTCCGCCACCCGGCGCTCGGAGATGTGGCCCTCCGCGTCGATGGCGAAGCAGTAGTCGCCGATGCCCTTGCCCGTGGGCCGGGACTGCAACAGCATCAGGTTGACCCCGCGGATCGCGAATTGCTGGAGCAGCTCCATGAGCGCGCCCGGGTGGTCCTCGCGCTGCCAGATGACCACGGAGGTCTTGTCCGCGCCGGTCGGGGCCGCGGGCCGGGCTGGCCGGCCGACCAGGACGAACCGGGTCTGGGCGTTCTCCGCGTCGTGGATCTCGGTGACCAGCGGCTCGAGGCCGTAGCGCGCGGCCGCGAACTCGCCGGCGAAGGCGGCGTCGTAACGCCCCTCGCGCACCAGTCGCGCCCCGTCCGCGTTCGACGCCGAGGACTCCCAGGTCACGTCGGGCAGATGGGCCTTGAGCCAGTTGCGCACCTGGGGCTGGGCCGCCGGGTGCGCGGTGACCGTCTTGATGGCGTCGAGTTTGGTGCCGGGACGCACCAGCAGCGCGAAGGTGATGTCGAGCAGCACCTCGCGGTAGATCATCAGCGGCCGCCCCGCGACCAGCTCGTCCAGGGTCGTGGTGATGCCGCCCTCGACGGAGTTCTCGATCGGCACGAACGCCGCCTCGACCTCGCCGCCACGGACGGCGTCGAGCGCCGCCGGCACGGAGACCATGGGAACGAGTTCCCGGGTGGCCGCCTCCGGGAGCGTGCGCAGGGCGACTTCGGTGAAGGTGCCCTCAGGTCCGAGATACGCGTAACTGGCTGGCATGAGGTCACCCTAATGGGCCCTGTGAGGCCCGGCTCACGCCCGCGGCCGGTCAGCCCTCCAGCAGCTCCTGCCCCACGTATCCGCCCTTGCGCGCCCCGCCCGGCACGGCGAACAGGCCGCTCGCCTCGTGCCGGATGAACCGCGACAGCGCGTCCCCGCGGTCGAGCTTGCGCTGGACGGGCACGAAACCGCGCAGCGGGTCCGCCTGCCAGCAGACGAACAGCAGACCGGCGTCCGGAGTGCCGTCCGCGTCGAACCCGTCGTGGAAGGAGAACGGGCGGCGCAGCATCGCGGCGCCCCCGTTCTGGTCGGGGCGGCTGATGCGGGCGTGCGCGTTGATCGGGACGACGAGGTCGCCGTTCGCGTCCGTCTTCTCCAGGTCGGGCTCGGTCGTCTCGGTGCCGCCGGACAAGGGGGCGCCGGTGGACTTCGTGCGCCCGATCACCGCTTCCTGCGCCGTCTTCGACTGCTTCTCCCAGTCGTCGAGGAGCATCCGGATCCGGCGGACGACGACGTAGGAACCGTTCGCCATCCATGCGGGCGAACCCGTGGCCGGGACGAAGATCCGCCGGTCGAAGTCGGACTCGCCGGGCTTGGGGTTGTTGGTGCCGTCGATCTGACCCATCAGGTTGCGGGTCGTCATGGGGCGGGCGGTGGCGCCGGGCGAGCGGTTGAAGCCGGTCATCTGCCAGCGCAGCTTCGCCGCGCCGCCCGCGTCCTTCTGCAGCGCGCGCAACGCGTGGAAGGCGACGAGCGAGTCGTCCGCGCCGATCTGGACCCACAGGTCGCCGTTGCTGCGCGCCT
This sequence comes from Streptomyces sp. NPDC006552, assembly GCF_040611655.1. Classification (NCBI taxonomy): domain Bacteria; kingdom Bacillati; phylum Actinomycetota; class Actinomycetes; order Kitasatosporales; family Streptomycetaceae; genus Streptomyces; species Streptomyces sp. NPDC006552. Next base: position 92,063 of record NZ_JBEXOS010000004.1, on the reverse strand, counting down.
TGTCGAGGTGGTCGGAGAAGAAGTCCGGCAGCGGGTCGAGCGCGGCAGGGCGCTGCTCGCTCAGGCCGGTGCGCGCGAAGAAGCTGTGGCCGAAGCCGAAGGTGACGGTGAGGGAGGACGGCCCGGCATCCCGGGCGACGTCGGTGTCGCCGGCGGCCGACGGCTCCCCCGCCATCAGCCGCTCGGCCGTCGCCGACCAGCGGCGCAACAGGGCGGCGGCCTCCTTGCGGCCCGCGCCCGCGCTCAGGTCGAAGGCGACGAGGTGGCCACTGGCCTGCATCGGCGTGGTGATGCCGGGCTGATGTTTCCCGTGAAACATCACCGCCTCGCTGCCCAGTGAGGTCAGCGCGGCGGGCTGCTCGGGCGGGTTCGACGCGGCCACGGCGTATCCCGCGCCCGCGCCGGCCACACCGAGGGCGGCGCCGGTGGCCCCGGCCGTGCCGATGAGCCGGCGTCGGGTGATGCCCGGGGGCGACGAGGGGGAGTCCGTGTCCGGTGCCGTACGGCGCTGGGTGTCAGCCATGCTGGTTCAGCCGATCTTCGCGTTCTTGACGACCGTGACCTGGTCGATGTCGGAGGTGCGGACGGTCACGGCGACCTTCCAGTCGCCCGCGACCGGGATCTGCACAGCGCTCGCGGCCCAGTGGCCCGTGGCGATGTGGTCGGGCACGACGGGCAGCGGGCCGAGCTTCCTCGCCTCCAGGGTGAAGGCGATCTTCACCTCGGGGACGTCGAAGGCCCGGCCGCCGGGACGTTCCACGTAGAGGTGCATCTCGTTGGTGCCGGTGCGTCCGGGGTCCAGTTCGAGGACGACCGTGCCCTTGCCCTCCTTGGTGCCGGTGTCGAACGGCAGCTTCAGGGAGAGCGGCCCGGACTGGCTCTGCGCGGCGGCGGTGGCGGACGCGGCCTCCTCCTCGGTGCGGCCAGGCTCGGTCGTCGTCAGGATGGTGGTGACGGCGAGCAGCACGACCGCCACACCCGCCTCGGCGAGCACGGAGCGGCGCAGACCGAAGCGGTGCGGGTCACCGTCGCGGACGCGCTTCTGGCGTGCGGTGGCGACCGCGGCGCGCTGCCGGGCCAGCTGGGCGGCGCGCCCGGGAGCCTCGTCCCGCGCACCACCCCCCTCGGTCTCGGCCGCGTCCGCGTCGTCGCCCTGGACGCCGGCGCCGACCGGGACCGGCTTCTTCGTCGCGGACGTGCGCTGCTCCACGACGGTCGCGGGGGCCGCGGAGTTCTCGGTGGTCGCGGCGGTCCTGGCGGCCTCAGCGGCCTCAGCGACCTCGGCGGCCTCGGCGGAGAGGCGTTCGGAGAGCCGCCCCGTCCACCTGCGCGAGAACCAGCCGATGCCGAGGAGCACGGCGACCAGCCCGACCTTGAGCAGCAAAAGCTGCCCGTACCGCGTCCCGGTCAGCGCGGACCAGGTGCCGACCTGACGCCAGGACTGGTAGAGCCCGGTCGCGGCGAGCACGACGACGCTGGAGAACGCCACCCGGGAGTAGCGGCGCACCGCGGAGCCCTCGATCGAGGGCGCCCGGTACAGCGCGACGAGCAGCGTCGTCAGACCGCCGAGCCACGCGGCCACGGCCAGGAGGTGCAGGACGTCGACGGGCATGGCGAGCCCCGCCTGGATACCGGTCGAGGCGTGCTCGGCCATGGCCCAGGTCGCGCCGAGCCCCGCGGCGACGACGGCACCGCCGACCGCGAGCCCGAAGGTGAGGTCCTTGACCTCCTTCTCGTCGCCTTCCTCGGTCCGCTTCACATAGGCGCCGAACAGCACCGCGACGAAGAGCGCGGCCGCGGCGAGCAACAGCAGGCGGGAGGTGAGCGCCGCGCCGCTCTTGGTCTGCAGCACCTCGCCGAGCAGCGTCATGTCGAAGATGTCGCCGACCGCCCCCGACGTGGTGTACGAGCCGCGCATCAGCAGCAGGGCGAGGGTCGCCGTGGTGAGCGCGGTCCAGCCGGTGACGACGATCCGCTGCACGGGCTTGATCCCCGCGCCGCGCGGCCAGCAGCCGAGGACGAAGGCGGCGCCGCCCACGAGCAGGATGAATCCGGCGTACGAGACGTAGCGCGCGACGCCGTAGAGGGCGCCGACGACGCCTCCGCCGGCGTTCTGGTCGCTCAGCACAGCGGTGGTCTTGGAAGGCGCGCCGATGGAGAAGGTGAAGGCGCCGGAGACGGGATGGCTGTCGGCGGAGACGACCTGATAGGCCACGGTGAACGTGCCGTCCGGCAGCCCGGAGTGGAGCCCGACCGTGTAGGTGGTGCCGCCGGAGTGGCCCACCTTGCCGCTGTCGACGCGCTTGCCGGCGGGGTCGAGCACGCGTACCGCGTCGTCGGAGATGGCGACGTCTTCGGAGAAGGTCAGCGATACCTGCCTCGGCGCCGTCTCGACCACCGCTCCCTGCTTGGGGTCGCTCCCGGTCAGCGCGGCGTGCGCGGCGGCGGGGGCGGCACCGGCCAGGAGCGCGCCGGTGACGGCGAGGAGCAGCAGCACCAGGTGCCGGAAACGGGGAGCGATGGTCTTCACGTACGGGTCAGCCCCTTCAGTGAGAAGCGCCCGACGCGTGCGACGCCGGGTGGTAGGTGGCGGCCTTCACGGGGAAGGAGACGGTGACGGCGCCGGACTTCGAGAAGTGCAGCGTCACCGCCACCTTGTCGCCCTGCTTCGGCCGGTGCTTCAGGTTTTCGAACATGAGGTGGTTGCCGCCGCGTTCGAAGTCCAGTTCGCCCTTGGCGGGGACGGCGAAGGACGACCGCTCCTTCATCACGCCGTCCTCGGTGCTGTGCAGGGTGACCTGCCCGGAGATCGGGCTGTCGACGGAGGAGAGGGTGTCGGCGCCGCCGCTGTTGTGGACGAGGAAGAACCCGGCGGCCATAGAGCCGGAGGCCGGCTCGGGGATGAACGCGCCCTGGACCTTCACCTCCGGTGCGGCGTCGGAGCCGTCGGAGCCGCAGGCGGTGAGCGCGAGCCCCAGGGCCAGCACCATGGCTGCCGGAGCCGGCGTGCGGCGCCTCATGGCTTCGCCCCCTTGATGAGCTTGGGGAGGTCCTTGGTGTAGTCGTCGACGGTGGCGTCCTCGCCGTAGAGGACGTAGCCGGCGTTCGTCTTCGGCGAGAAGGCGACGACCTGCGTGCCGTGCATCGACACGAGCTTGCCGTTCTTGTCCTTCTGCGTCGGCTCGATGGAGATGCCGAGGGCGCGGGCGGCGCGCTGGATGGTGGCGAAGTCGCCCGTCAGTCCGGTGAAGTCCCGGTCCTGGGCGTTGAGCCACTTGCCGAGCACGGCCGGGGTGTCCCGGTCGGGGTCGGTGGTGACGAAGACGACCTGGAGCTTGCCCTGTTCGGCCTTGGGCAGGGACTTCTTGGCGACGGCGATGTTGCTCATCGTCAGCGGGCAGACGTCCGGGCAGTGCGTGTAGCCGAAGTAGACAAGCGTCGGCTTGTCCTTGGTCCGCTCGCGCAGGTCGAACTTCTTGCCGTGGGTGTCGGTGAGGACCAGGTCCGGCTTCTTGAAGGGCTGGTCGAGGACGGTCGCCACCTTCCGCGCACCGTTCTCGGCGGACACGTCGGCGACGGGCTTGCCGCTGTCGTCACCGCTGCCGCAGGCCGTCAGCGTGAGGGCCGCCACCGTGGCCAGGCCGGCGGCGGCGAGCAGGGTCTTGTTCATGGTCTTGCGCATAGAGAGATGTCCCAGAGGTGAGGGGGCCGGCGGCTGCCGGGGTCGCGGTGCGCGACCCCGGCAGCCGCTGCGGGTGGATCAGTTGGCGGTGCGGCGACGGCCCGCCAGCACGCCGAAGGCCACGCCGGCGGCACCGATGACGATGCCGACGATGCCGAGGACGCGGGCGGTGGTGTCGCTGTCGGAGCCGTCGGACGACGTGGCCGAGGCCGCGGTGGCCTCCTTGTCGTCCCCGTGGTCGTCGTCGGAGGCGCCGGACGCCCCGTGCTCGTCGTCGGCCGCGGCCGTCAGCGCCAGGACGGGGGCCGGGTTCTCCGGCTCCTCCTGGCCCTTCTGCTGCGGCTCGATCCAGCGCACGACCTCCTTGTCGGAGTACGTCTGGATGGCCTTGAAGACGAGTTCGTCGGCGTCGGTCGGCAGGGCGCCGACGGAGACCGGGAACTTCTGGAAGTAGCCGGGCTGGACGCCCTTGTCGGCGCCGGAGCCGGTCGCGGTCCAGGTGACCTTGGAGACGGCCTCGGTGATCTTCTCGCCGTGCATCTCCATCGGCTTGTCCAGCTTCGCCTTGGTGACCTCGGCCTTCCAGCCCGGGATCGGCTGCGGCATCACGGAGGCCAGCGGGTGGTCCGTCGGGAGGTTGACCTCGAGCTTGGTGGTCGCGGCGTCGTCGCGCTCGTTCGGGACCTTGAAGTCGACGACGGCGTAACCGCCCTTGGCGGCGGCGCCCTCCGGCTGCACGCTCACGTGCGCGAAGGCGGGAGCGGAGACGAGGACGACGGAGGAGACGGCAGCGGCACCGACGAGAGCGGCGCGGGACATCTTCTTCATGACAGAGAGAACTCCACGTTCAGCGGGATCCAACGAAGGGTGAGGGGCGCGTCCGCGCGCCACCGCACTACGGGCAGCCGCGGGAAAGCAGAGAGCGGCGCACTACAGGGCGGCGAAAAACGCGGCTACGCGCGCGTGCCGCACAGCACGCCTCACCCCACGCGGGACCACTGAAGTCGCGCAGGAGTACGGATGCTGTGTCAGGCAGCGAGAAGGAACGCGTCGGCGCAGGACGGCGGCCCGCGGCGGATCACGGAGTGCTGAAGTGCCGCCGTACGCGGGGCGGGCCGGTCGGGGAACGCGGCACGGGCCACGAGTGGCGTAGCCCCGGACGCACCGGGAAGCCCCGCCCGCAGCGCCCGTACGAGGGCCAGGGCCGCCCGCAGGGAACGGACGAGGGCCGCTTCCGCGACCGACTGGGCCGACAGCTTCGAGAGCCGCACGAGCCTGCCCAGGGCGAGATCGCCGCGGCGCAGCAGCCACCCGGCGCCGACGGCGGCCAGCAGGTGGCCGATGAGCATCGGCAGCGACGGCAGCAGCGGCATCGAGGCACCGGCCACGGCGGCCATGTCGTGGTGCGTCCCGCCGGTGGCCGCCGCGGGCACCCGCGCCTGGTCGAGAATGCGCTGCGCCTGCACCGGACTGATCGCCGAGGCGCCCGCCCCGCACATCAGGTGTGCGGCCTGCTCCACGACGGAGGGCCGGCCGGCGTCCATGGCCATCGGAGCGTGCTGGCCGGCGGCGAACAGGCTGTGCAGGCCGATCTGCCCGACCCCCAGGGTGACGGCGATGCCCGGCAGCGAACGCTCGCGGCCCGCCAGCGGCACGGTCACACAGAAGACGGCGGCGAAGGCGAGCGACAGCGTCCACAACGGGACGGTGGCGCTCGAACCGAGGACGTGCCCCGCCGCGGACAGCACGACGCAGACCGCGGCGAACACCGCGGCCCTCAGCAGCCGGAGATCGGCCGCGCTGCGCACTGTGTGCTTGTGGGGGGCAGACATGGCGGGGTCATCATCCCACTGGCCTTACCCGTCCCATACGGCAGGTCCACAAGGTCCGGAATCTCCCCTACCGCGCCAGGTGCCACGCTCGCGTCGGCCATATGGGCGGCTTCCCGCCGGCCGAGCGATTGCGCCGGGCCGGTGGTGGCAATACGTATCGGTACGTCGAGCCGCGCCCAGGAGGCTGGAGCATGAGCATCTGGTGGTCCCTCCATCTGCGGCGCGAGGCCGCGAGCGTGCCGCTCGCCAGACGCCTGCTCGTCGGCGCCATGGATACCGCGGGCGTCGACCCGGACATCTCCTACGACCTGTCGGTCGCCCTCAGCGAGGCGTGCGCGAACGCCGTCGAGCACGGCGGCGCCGCCACGAGCGAGGCGTCGGGCGCCTACCGGGTCACCGCGTACCTGGACGGCGAGATGTGCCGCATCGAAGTGGCGGACTCCGGGCCCGGTATCCCGTCGCGCAAGGGCCGCGCGGCCCTCCAGCAGGCGCCCGACGACGCGGAGCACGGCCGGGGCCTGTGCCTCATCCACGAACTCGCCGACCACGTACATGTCGTCAACAAGCCCGGCCGCACGGGTGTTGTGGTCAGCTTCGACAAGATCCTGAAGTGGCGCACGGACACCCCGCTCCTGGCGGTGTGAAGCCGAAGACGCCGCATGTGGTGGCGGAAAACGCCGCATACGTAAGAACAACGCAGGGACGGGGCCGCGCCACGCATGACGCGTAGCGCGGCCCCGTCCGTGCGTGCCGGTATGCCGGTATGCCGGGGATCAGCCCTTCAGGCGGGCCATCCACGCCTCGACCTCGTCGGCCTGCCGGGGCAGACCGGACGACATGTTCCGGTTGCCGTCCTCGGTGACGAGGATGTCGTCCTCGATCCGGACGCCGATGCCCCGGTACTCCTCGGGCACGGTCAGGTCGTCGGCCTGGAAGTACAGGCCGGGCTCGACGGTGAGCACCATGCCGGGCTCCAGCGTGCCGTCCACATACGTCTCGGTCCGCGCGACCGCGCAGTCGTGCACGTCCATGCCGAGCATGTGGCCGGTGCCGTGCAGGGTCCAGCGGCGCTGAAGGCCCAGCTCCAGGACCCGCTCGACCGGGCCCTCGACCAGGCCCCACGCGACGAGCTTCTTGGCGAGCACGCGCTGCGAGGCGTCGTGGAAGTCGCGGTACTTGGCTCCCGGCGTGACGGCCGCGATCCCGGCCTCCTGCGCCTCGTACACGGCGTCGTAGATCTTGCGCTGGATCTCGCTGTACGTGCCGTTGACCGGCAGCGTGCGCGTGACGTCGGCGGTGTAGTACGTATGCGTCTCCACGCCGGCGTCGAGCAGCAGCAGGTCGCCGGAGCGGACCGGGCCGTCGTTGCGGACCCAGTGCAGGGTGCAGGCGTGCGGGCCCGCGGCGCAGATGGAGCCGTAGCCGATGTCATTGCCCTCGACCCGGGCGCGCAGGAAGAACGTGCCTTCGATGTAACGCTCGCTCGTCGCCTCGGCCTTGTCGAGCACCTTCACGACGTCCTCGAAGCCGCGGACCGTCGAGTCGACGGCCTTCTGCAACTCGCCGACCTCGAAAGCGTCCTTCACGAGGCGCGCCTCGGAGAGGAAGGTCTTCAGCTCGTCGTCGCGCTCGGCGGTGACCTTGTCGGTCAGGGCGGCCTCGATGCCGGCGTCGTAGCCGCGCACGACGCGCACCGGGCCCGTGGCCTCGCGCAGCCGGTCGGCGAGGTCGCGCACGTCGGCGGCGGGGATGCCGTGGAGCTTCTCGGCCTCGGTCAGGGAGTGCCGGCGGCCCACCCACAGCTCACCGTCGCCGCTGAGCCAGAACTCGCCGTTCTCCCGGTCCGAACGCGGCAGCAGGTAGATCGTCGCCCGGTGGCCGTCGGCGACGGGCTCAAGGACGAGGACGCCGTCCTCGGTCTGGTTGCCGGTGAGGTACGCGTACTCGACCGAGGCGCGGAAGGCGTACTCGGTGTCGTTCGAGCGGGTCTTGAGGTTGCCCGCGGGCACGACGAGCCGCTCGCCCGGGAAGCGCGCGGACAGGGCGGCGCGACGGGCGGCCGTCTCGGCGGCCTGCGCGATCGGCCGCAGGTCGTGCAGTTCGGTGTCGGCCCAGCCGGACTTCATGTTCTCGGCGAGCTCGTCGGACACGCCCGGGTAGAGGCCGTTCTTGCGCTGCTTGATGGGCTCGTCGCCCTCCGGGGCCTCCACGATCTCCGGGTTCTCCGGGGTGAGCTCCTCCGACACGGTTCCTCCTCGACGGGTCCGGTGAATGACCGGGGTATGGCCTGATATGGCAGTGGACCCCCTCCATCGTACGAGCGTACGGAAGGGGGTCCAGGGCCGGAGGGCCTCTTACCGCGTGTGCGGGGGCGTCTACGCGAAGCGCGCCGCGAGGAGCACCACGTCCTCGTCACTGTCCGCGACGTCGAGCCCGTCCGGCAGCATCGCGTGCAGGACGTGGTCGGCGAGGGCGCCCGGGTCCTCGCGCAGTGCCTTCGGGACGCTCGCCGCGGCCGCGTGCAGCCGGGCGAACGCGCGGTCCATGGGGTCACCGGTGCGGTGCAGGAGGCCGTCCGTGTACAGCAGCACCGTTTCGCCCGGGTCCGGTGCCAGCTCCACGCTCGGCGCCTCCCAGCAGGCCAGCATCCCCAGCGGAGCGGAGAGCGTCGTCTCCACGAACTCGGTGCGCCGGTCCCCGACCACCAGGGGCGGGCTGTGTCCGGCGCCCGCGAGCAGGATCGTGCGCCGGGCGGGCTCGCAGTAGGCGAAGAGCGCGGTCGCGCTGCGCGCCGGCTCGGTGAGGCGCAGCAGCAGTTCCAGGTCGGAGAGGACCGCGACGGGGTCCTCGCCCTCCATCACCGCGTACGCGCGCAGCGAGGCGCGGAGCCGGCCCATCGCGGCGAGCGCGCTGGCACCGGAGCCGGAGACGGAACCGACCGCGAGGCCGAGCGCTCCCTCCGGCAGCGGCAGCGCGTCGTACCAGTCACCGCCGCCGCGCGGCCCGGTGCGGTGGCGCACGGCGAGCTGGACGCCGGGGACCCGCGGCAGCCGCGCGGGCAGCAGTTCGTCGGAGACGGTGCGCGACCACGCGCGCGTGCGCTCCAGTTCCAGCAGGCGGCCCAGGTGCTCGGTGGCGTAGCGCGCGTACAGGCCGACGAGATGGCGCCGGCGTTCGGTGGGCGCGGCCGGCTCGTCGTAGAACCAGACGGCGGCGCCGAGGCGGCCCGCGTCATCGGTGGCGAGGGGCAGCGCGTAGCTCGCCGCATAGCCGAGGCGGGCGGCGACCTCGCGGTGGCGCGGGTCGAGCCCGTCCTCGGCGAACAGGTCGGCGCGGGTCTCGTCCTCGGTGCCGCGGCCGTCGAGGATGCGCCCGTAGGACGTCGCGCCGCGCGGGACCGTCTCGATGTGGCCGAGGTCGGGGCGGGAGAGGCCGAGGCCGACGGTGGTGTCGGTGCCGCGCCCGTCGCCCGGCTCCAGGACGACGAGACCGCGCCGGGCGCCCACGAGGACGGCGCCGGCGCGCAGGAGTTCGCGCAGGGCCTCGTCGAGTCCCGCGGTGCGGGCCAGCCGCTCGGTGAGTTCGTGCAGCGTGGTCAGGTCGGAGACCCAGCCGGCGAGCCTGTCCTGGATCACGGCGGCGGGGGTTGCGGGGGCGGGAGTGTCCGGTGGAGCGGCCGACGCGGGCGCGACCGTGTGGGCGGGCGGGGGAACCTGTCCAGGAGGGGAATCGATTCCGGCCACTTTCGGCAGATGCGGGGTCGTCATGGTTTCCGGCTTTCTGACCGGTGCGTATTGCTCGATAGCATCGCAAACCCCCATGTCATTCTGCGCCGCCTGGCAATGTCTCCACATGTACACGCACTGAAGAGGGGATGTCCAGCATTGTCCTGCGGGGATTCCTGGTGTTGGTGGTGCTCAAGTGGCTTCTGCGGTAATGCGATCTCTGTTCTCCCCCGTGCCCGCGGGCCGGTCGAGATCGTTCCAACTTGGCCGGAAACCGACTCGGGGAACGGGGTATTGGGGTCGACTGGCCCTGTTCGACGGAGCGTCATAGCGGCCGCGGTGGGTACGTAGTCGGAGAAGGCCAGGGGCAGTTGGGATCCACCCGGAACCTGGTGACGGAACCGGGCGTCATAACCATCGACGACCGTGCCCCATCCTCCCGTGGGGGAGGCGACGAGAAATACGCGGGATGGCAAAGCGCCAGGCGCCGCCACCCCACGCCAGGCTTTCGAAGCACACAGCAGGCGCTCGGACTATAGGGGTCACCTCTGCCCCAGGCCGGCAGCCGAGGCTGTGGTGCAGCGCTCCAGCACGTACGCACAGTGATTGTTCGGCACATGGTGTGGTGTGGCCCAAAGCGTTCTCTTCGGTCAACGGAAAGGAACGAGCGCAGATGCGCGAGATCCTCGGAAGGCGACGCAGGCTCCTGTCCAGGCGCGACAGCGGGAAGTCTGACCTGATCAGCGCGGCCCTCACGTATGCGACATCGTGGCGGTGGCCGGTACTGCCGGGCGTAGCGCTCGCGGCGGCGGGCCGCCGCGACGGCGTCCGGTGCGCCTGTCCCGACCCGGAATGCACCGTGCCCGGCGCACATCCGTTCGACCCGGGACTGCTCGCGGCGACGACCGACGAGCGACTGGTCCGGTGGTGGTGGACCAATCGGCCGGGAGCCCCGATCGTGCTCGCTACGGGTGCGTCGTCCGGCGCCCCCGGGGGGCGCGCGCCCTGCGCCGTGAGCCTCCCCGCCGCCGCGGGGGCCCGCGCGCTCGCCGCGCTCGACCACGCCGACGTACGCCTGGGCCCGGTCATCGCCACCCCGGAGCGCCTCGCGATCCTTGTGGCGCCGTACGGCATGGAGCAGCTCGGTGAACTCCTGTATGCGCAGGATTACGTTCCCGGTTCGCTGCGCTTCCACGGTGAGGGCGGCTATCTCGCCCTGCCGCCGTCCGCCACGGGCGCGGGCCAGGTCCGCTGGGAGCGGGCGCCGCTGCCCGGTTCGGCGGCCCCCTGGGTCCCCGATGTGGAGGCCGTGGTCGACGCGGTGGTGGACGCGCTCACTCGTACGGGTGTGAGCGCGCCCGAGTTGTAGGGCCAGGAGGCGCGCGGCGCGCCGCCGTGACGGGTGTGCGCCGATATCTTCGGCGCATGCCTGCCGCGCCCTCACTCCCCGAGGTTCCGAACGGATCCGAGCGGGAGAGGCCTCCTTCGCGTCTTCGTCTGTCCGGACTGCTCTGCGTCATCGTGCTCACCGCCGCGCTGCCGCTGGCGGGCGCGTCCGCGGGGGTCCTCGGAGACCCGCCCGCCCGGCCTGCCGCACAGGAGCCCGTGAGGGCGACGACGGGGGATGCGGCCGCTGCCCCCGCGCGGGGCGCGGCGAGCGGCTCCACAGGTGGCGCCGTGGACGAGAAGATCACCACGGAGGCCGGCCGTGCGTCCTCGCTGCTCCCGTCCGGCCCAGGCCCGGCCGCCGCCGCCCAGTGCGGCCCCCAACTCACCTCTCCCGAAGGCATCGAGGCCCAGACCTGTGTGCTGCGCCGGGAGCGGGAGACCTGGGCGCGCACCTACTACCGCAACACGACCGGCGGGGGGCTGAGCGCCGTACTGACCCTCATGGCGCCGGAGGGGCGCACGGTGCGGATCACCTGTGCGGTGGGCGCCGAGGACGAGCCGGGGATGTGTGAGACGCCGCGGGGCCGGACCGGGGCGCGGCTCGCGCGCTACGCCGCGGTGGCGGAGTACGCGGCCGACGGCGAGGGCCCGCTGCTGCTCAGGTCGGGGAGCAACTCCGCGCCTCAGTAAGGGCGTTGAGTCCCCGGAAGCGGACGCGGGCATGAAAGCGCCCGGTTGCTGGCGACGGGGGATGCACCAGCAACCGGGCTACCTGAACGGTAACAAGAGATCGGCAGTTAGCAAATTCGATCTCTTCTATTCGGACATGGATTTACCTGCAACCAACGGGAGTTGTGACCGGAGTCACCTCTTCCGGAAGCGCCGGCCAGCTGGGAAGTTCTCTGTCCGGCGCGGGCGCGTCAGCTGAGCGTCACCTGTCGGTTGGTGAGCCCTCCGCGCGCGCGGCGCTCGTCCGCGGTCAGCGGCGCGTCCGTGGCGAGCGCGGCGGTCAGCCGCTCGGCGAACTCGGCGGCCGGCTTCTCGACGTCCTCAGCCGTGACCGAGCTGGGCAGGTCCCACACCGGGACCGTCAGCCCGTGCGCCCGGAACGAACCGACGAGACGCGTGCCCTCGCCGAGCGAGGAGGTGCCCGCCGCGTGCAGCCGCGCGAGCGCGTCGAGGAGCTTCTCCTCCGGGTGCGGCATGACCCACCGCAGGTGGTTCTTCTCCGGCGTCTCGCACCAGTAGGCGCTGTCCACACCGGTGAGCTTCACGGTCGGGATGGCCGCGGCGTTCGCCCGCTCCAGGGACGCGGCGACCTCGCCCGACGCGTTCTCCGAGTCCGGCACCCAGAACTCGAAGCCCGTGTGCACGACCGGCTCGAAAGCGCCGTCCGGGTCGAGGAGGTCCTGCAGGCGCGGGCCGTCGGCGGGGGCGCGGCGCGCCTGCACCGGGCTGCCCGGCTCGGCGGTCAGCGCGCGCTGGAGGGTGTCGGCCAGGTCGCGGCTGATGTCCCCCGACGAGGTGTCGTTCTGCAGGCCCAGCAGGATCGTGCCGTCGTCACGGCGCAGTGCGGGCCACGCCATCGGCAGCACTGTCGCGAGCGTCACCGAGGGGACGTCCTCGGGCAGCTTCTCCTTCAACGACAGCTCGACCGTCGCCGCGGGGACCAGCTCACGCAGCGCGACCCAGTCGCCCTCGCCCGGCAGGCCCTCGAACGGACGCTGCACCAGCTCCGTCACCGCGTGGGCGGCCTCGCGGCCGTGGCAGGCCTTGTAGCGGCGGCCGCTGCCGCAGGGGCACGGCTCACGGGCGCCGACAACCGGGATCTCTCCACTGGTGACTTGCGGCTTGCCCTTGGTCTGCGGGCGCTTCTTGGCCATCTTGGACGTCTCCCGGATACGGCTCTCGTACGTACGGGCGCGAGCCTATCCGCTCGTGCTGACAAGGGTGGGATGCGCTGAGGGCGGCCCGCGCGAGGGTGCTGCGGCTCGGTTCCGTCCGCTCGGTTCAGTTCAGCTCGTCGAAGGCGTCCGCGAATTCGCAGCCCACCAGTTCGGCGGCGGGTGGCGCGGTGATGCGGGCCGCGAAGTCGTCGCGGCGGTGCGACGCCGCTTCCGCGTGCACGTCCTTGTGCACGACCACCCAGACGGTGACCTCGCCCCGGGCGTCGTCGCGTACGCCCCAGTCGTCGGCGAGCGCCGTGATGATGTTGAGCCCACGGCCACCGCGCGCGGTCACCGAAGGGGTGGCGGGAACCGGGCGGGTGGGCCCGCCGCCGTCCGTCACCTCGACCGTGAGGCAGCCCCGGTCGTCCACGCGCCACGCGACGCGTACGTCGCCGTCGCCCGTCATGTCGTCACCCAGCGGCCTGCCGTGCCGGCAGGCATTGCTGAGCAACTCGGAAAGGATCAGTACCGCATCGTCCACGACCGAGTCCGAGACCCCGCGGCGTCGTAGCTGATCACGCATCCTGTGCCGTGCTTCGCCGACGCCCGCAGGGCCATGGGGTACGGCCATGCTCGACGACGCGGGCACCTCCTGTGCCACCACCAACGCCACCCCCGAAACCTCCTTCGCCCCACGCCACGGTGTGGATGCCCCAATGGACTGGACCGGAAACCGGCCAAACAACCCCTGGTGACGCACTCGGGACGATCGAACACGCACCGAACGCGCCGGAGCACTCCCCGTTACGAAAGCGGGCGAAGGTGGCCTGAAGTCACCCCCTGCCGAGGTGGTCGAGGACCGCCGCGGGCCGGTTCGTGATGATCGCGTCGACACCGAGCCGGACGCAGAGGTCGACGTCCTCCGGTTCGTTCACCGTCCAGACGTGCACCTGGTGTCCCGCGCGCGTGAGCTTCTCGATGTATGCGGGGTGGTTGCGCACGATCCGGATGCCGGGCCCCGCGATCCGCACCCCCTGGGGAAGCCGCCCCTCCCGGTGCCGGGGCGAGACGAACTGCATCAGATAGACGGTCGGCAGGGTCGGCGACGCCTGCTGCACGCGGAGCAAGGAGCGGGCCGAAAAGCTCATCACCCGTACCGGTGAGGGCTCGTCCGGAAGCGGTGCTTCCAGGCCGAACCGCTTGAGCAGTAGAAGAAGCCGCTCCTCCACCTGGCCCGCCCACCGGGTGGGGTGTTTGGTCTCGATGGCCAGCTCGACCCGGCGCCCGGCGTCCACGACGAGTTCCAGCAGCCGCTCCAGGGTCAGGACGGAGGTGTCGGCCGAGGCTCCCGCCCAGTCCGGCCCCTCCGCCTGGTCCCTCCAGGAGCCCCCGATGTCCTTCCAGGAACCGAAGTCGAGAGCCGCCAGATCCGCGAGCTCCAGGGCCGAGACGGCTCCGCGGCCGTTCGACGTACGGTTGACGCGGCGGTCGTGCACACAGACGAGATGACCGTCCGCGGTGAGCCGCACATCGCATTCGAGGGCGTCGGCACCGTCCTCGATCGCCTTCTTGTATGCGGCCAATGTGTGCTCGGGGGCGTCCTGCGAGGCACCGCGATGGGCGACGACCTGGATGCGTTGCTGTCGTGCGTGGGTCACCGCGACATGGTGCCACCGTGCGGCCGGCCACCGAGAAAGTTCGGCCTAGCGGATGCGTCCGTTTCGTCCGGCATAAAGGATGGCGGCGGACGCACAGGAACGCCTTATGGTGCCCTGACGCCCCATGGGAAAAGCTGACGGCGTACAACTGCACAGAACTGGACCGTGACAGGACCATGTCGGAACGGTGCGTGCGGACAGCCGGGCCGGAGGGTGGTCCTGCCGTTCGTAACGTACGTACGTACCGGAGGCGGTTCTGGCAAGGACGGTCGTTTCGAGGGCAGTCGTACGTGAGACAGCCGTTCGAAGGTGGTCGTACGAGGTCGGCTGTACTGAGGTCGGCTGTACTGAGGTCGGTCGTACCGAGGTCAGTCGTATCGAAGTCAGCCGACCGATGTCAGCCGTACCGATGTCAGCAGTATCGAAGACAGCCGTGGATCGAGGAGAGAAAGCTGTGAGCACCGAGAACGAGGGCACTGCGGTCCCCCCGGCCCCGTCCGCACCTCCCGTGCCGGTGGACGCTCCCGCTGCTCCCGCACCGACGCCGGCCGGACCCGCGCCGAGCGCCCCGGAGAACCCCCCGGGACACGAGACGGCGCACCAGGCCCCCGCGGGCGCGGGGCACCACACGTCCCACCCGGGCCCGGACCAGGGTCCTGAGGGCGCCGGATACGGCGCGCACGCGGCCCCGGGGGCATACGAGACATCCGGCCCGCACGAAGCGCCTGGCGCGCATGCGGCCCCTGGCCATGCCGCCGGCGCGACCGCCCCTGTCGGGTTCGCCTCCGGCGGGGACTGGCCCCCGCCGCCGCCGGTGGTCCCGTCGTACGCGGGCGGCGGTGGCAACGGCGCATGGGGCGCCTCCTACCAGCCGCCGCAGCCCAAGCCGGGCGGCCGGCGCGGCGGGCTGCTGGCCGGGGTCATCGCGGCGGCCCTGATCGCGGGCGTCGTCGGCGGCGGCGTCGGCTACTGGGCGGCGGAGCGGGGTGACGACTCCGGCACCGGTTCGACGACCGTGTCCGCCTCCAACCCCGCCGACCTCAAGCGCGACCCGGGCACCGTCGCGAACGTGGCCGCCAAGGCGCTGCCGAGCACGGTCACCATCGAGGCCGAGGGCAACAACGGCGAGGGCGGTACCGGCACCGGCTTCGTGTACGACAAGGAAGGCCACATCCTCACCAACAACCACGTGGTGGCGGAGGCGGTGGACGGCGGCAAGCTGTCGGCGACGTTCTCGAACGGCAAGAAGTACGAGGCCGAGGTGATCGGGCACGCGCAGGGTTACGACGTCGCGGTCATCAAGCTCAAGAACGCGCCGAACGACCTCAAGCCCCTGGTGCTCGGCAACTCCGACAAGGTGGCCGTCGGTGACTCGACCATCGCGATCGGCGCGCCCTTCGGCCTGTCGAACACGGTGACCACGGGCATCATCTCCGCGAAGGACCGCCCGGTGGCCTCCAGCGACGGCACCGGCAGCAGCAAGGCCTCGTACATGAGCGCCCTGCAGACCGACGCGTCGATCAACCCGGGCAACTCCGGAGGACCGCTCCTCGACGGGAACGGCAACGTGATCGGCATCAACTCGGCTATCCAGTCCGCCTCCAGCGGCGGCATGGGCGGCGGCTCGGGCCAGGCGGGTTCGATCGGCCTGGGCTTCGCCATCCCGATCAACCAGGCCAAGATGGTCGCCCAGCAGCTCATCAAGTCCGGCCAGCCGGTCTACCCGGTGATCGGCGCCTCGGTCTCCATCGAGGAGGGCACCGGCGGCGCGAAGATCACCGAGCAGGGCACGAGCGGCTCCGCGGCGATCACGGCGAACGGCCCGGCGGACAAGGCCGGTCTCAAGCCCGGCGACGTCATCACGAAGCTGGACGACTCGGTGATCGACTCGGGCCCGACCCTGATCGGCCAGATCTGGACGCACAAGCCGGGCGACACGGTGAAGCTCACCTACACGCGGGACGGCAAGCAGCACACGACCGACGTGACCCTGGGCGAACGCAAGGGCGACAGCTGACGGACCCCGTTCCGGGACCCGCTACCCTGGTCCCGCGCCCCTGGGACACCGCGGTGAGGCTTCCGGGGCGCGGGGTGGGTTGCCCGAGCGGCCTAAGGGAACGGTCTTGAAAACCGTCGTGGCGAGAGTCACCGTGGGTTCAAATCCCACACCCACCGCGCAGGCGCAGGGCCCCTGACCATGCTTGTGGTCGGGGGCCTCCGTGCTTCGTAGGCCGCACGCCGGCACTTCACCGGGCAGGAGTACCGCTCGATATCGCCAGGTCTGATCGCGCTGCCTCGTGCAGCACGTTGAGCGCCTGCACGAGGAAGTCTGTGCGGAGTTCGGCTGCGCCACTCGCGGATTCACGGGCTGTCCTCAGCAGCTCCCACGTTCGCTGGTTGACCGTGTGTGCGGCAGTGGCTGCCTTGTCATTGCTCAGCAGGATGAAGGTCTCGAAGAGGATCGATCGTCTGCCCTCAGCCGCCTCCATCGCCTGCAACGCCTCAGAGGCATTCAACCCTTGGTCGCGAGCCCGTCCGGCGGCCATGGCGGCTCGTTGGATCTCCTTTATGCATGTCACGTACTCGATGTAGGTGTCGAGTTTGCGCTCGTCCCATCGTGTGACCATGTCCCGCCGGAATTTCGCCCGCTCGGCGGCCGCCGTCACGACATAGGACGTCAAGGCGCCCATGAGAACGCCGATCAGAGTGAGTATCTGGGTGGCCATGCCGGACAACGTATCTGCGCGGGAGGCTCAGCCCGCTCGGTCCGCCTCGCACCCGGCAACCCGAACACGGTCGCGGCTGTAGGGCACGTAGCGCACGTAGCCGGACCCTGGCTTTCGAGCTCGCCCTCCAAGCCGCCCCTACGCCCCCGCCGTCATCCGTGCCGCGGAGGCGATCGTCGCGCGGGCCTCCCGTTCCGTCAGGCCCGTGTGGACCGCGGCGTCCACGAGGGCCTCCGTCAGGGTGGGCCCGAGGTCGCTTTCGTAGGCGCGGCACGCTGCCCAGAAGAGGCAGGTGTTGCGCTGCCCTTCATGTGCGCCGAGAACGAACTGGACGAGGCCGGACCCGTGTCGCTCACTCCGCGTGGGGTCGGGGTGGTGGGGGCGCGGCGGGGGTGTGAGCAGTCGTAGGAGCGCCGGCGGGCACGGCGCGGGCGCCAGGTGCGCGGTGCCTGGCACCGTGGCGTAGACGCCGTGTTCGGTGCGGGAACCGGGGCCCACCAGGTAGCCGCCGGCGCCGCGGATGTCGATGCCGGGAGCGAGACGGCCCGCGGAGTTGGGGACCACGACGTGCTGCGGCCCGGACAGCCACAGGTGCCGGCCGCCGCTGGGCGTGGCCACGACCACGGTGTCGGGGATGGTGAACAGGTGCCGTAAGGCCAGTTCACGCAGGGCGGCGGAGGAGTTCGTACCCGTCTTGGTGTCCAGGTCGACGCCGATGAGGTGGTGTGGCGGCAGACCGCAGGCGATCCCGTAACCGGTGGCGCGGGGCGCGGCGGCGAAGAGCGCGCGGATGCGGCGCGGGTCGACCGTCGCGTCGTGCACGCCGTGGCCGGGGCGGCCGCACTCACCGTGGCAGCGCGGGGTCGTCGGAGGGTCGTTCCGGTGCGGTGAGGGCAGCGCCGGGAGCTTGGTGCGGGAGAGCGGGAACACGGCGAACCCGCGCGCGGCGGCGGAGAGCGCGTGCGCGAGGGCCAGGGGCGCCAGGGACGCGGTCGGTACGGCGGGCGGCAAAGGTCGGTCGGTGGTGGCCATGGCTCTATTTTCGTACAGACGTTCGAACTAGGGAAGAGGGGTGGGTCGACCGGGGGTCGGCTGGAGGCTGCTTCGCCAGAATTGTGCCGAAACGCTTCACCCCAGGGGAGGTCCGGCCCGTGATCGCCCGAAGGCGCCGGATCGGGGATGGCCTGGGCCGCTTTGAGCAGGAAACAGGTTTATCGACATGTCCTCACGCTTGCGAGCGAAAGGCGGCTTCCGGGGTGGTTCGCCAGGGATCCGGTGGGCAACTCTGGTCTCGCGACGTCGTGAACACCACTGAGGCGGTCGGCCAACTGCCTTGGGGACACCCGTACTTCCCGGGCGCCGGACATCCGTCCGTACCCCGATGTACTGCCTTCTGGAGGAAAAACATGGCTTCCATCCGTACTGCCCGCACTGTCGCCGCCATCGCCGCCCTGCCGCTCGCCGCGGCCCTGTTCTCTGGGGTGGCGATCGCCGACAACGGCTCGTTCGCGGGCAACGGATCGAACGCGGGGGTGGCGACCGTCAGCGGCAGCGGCGTCGGACACAACAACTCCGGCAACTCGTCGACCACGCAGCAGCAGGCGGTCGGCAACGGTGCCTCGAACCAGAGCAATACCGCTCAGGTGAACGGTTCGGCGTTCACCGCGATCCACCAGTCCAACCAGAACTACGTCGTGAACTTCACCGAGCTCTGGTGAGCCGGTGGGTCCTGGCCGACAGTTCGACTGTGCGACGGGGGCCCTCCTCGGGGAGCGTGACACTCTGCGCGGCGGTGCTTCGGCACCGCCGCGCAGGCGTGTGGGTCGGGCGCGCTGACGGGGGCGTCGCGCGGCGGGCTGCGGGCGGGAGGCGTGGGGCGGGGTGCCGCGGTGGCCTTTCGGGCGGCCCGGGTGGCGAGGGGCGGACTCTTGACACCGCGCGGTACCTGACGGACAGTCAGGAACTCCTGCTCGAACGAGGCCCGGGAGGGCCGCCATCGTGCACCTCGCCCCTACCGAGCGCCGGCGCGAGCTACGCGGGCAACTGCGCGGCGCTTTACGTGTGGTGCTGCCCGACGGGCCGCCGCCCGGCGGCATCGTCCGGCCTGAGCCGCCCGGTCCGCCCAGGCCGGACGATGCCGCCGGGCAGCGGCGCCTTCTGCGGCGTCTGGTGGGCGGTGGCGGGGCCGGTCGCCCGGTTCCTGGTCACGACGGCGGCGTGACATCCGCGGGAACCGATTCGGCGGTCGCGGTGTATCAGATATGTCCGCGGATCGCGGGCGGGCCGGGTGGCTTCGGCGGGGGTCGCCGGGGGCGTTCGCCGGAGCGGACGGCGGTGATACGGCGGTGATGGCGCGGCGGGGGAGGGGGAGTCGGAGCGATGAACAGGGCGGAACAGATCAGTACGTCCGGGGGCGGGGTGAGCCAGGTGCAGCGGAGGGGTGCGACCCTCGCCGCGGCTCAGGAGGGAGCGGGGGAAGCGATGAGGGTGTCGGCGGCGGGGGCGGGGCGGCGGGCCCTGGAGTACGAGGAGTTGCAGGCGTTCGAGGGGTTGGCCGCGGCGGAAGCGGGTGAAGGCAGGGACCCGGTGAACGCGCCGATGATCCGGCACTGGTGCGAGGCCATGGGGGACACCAATCCCGCGTACGAGGGGCCAGACGCCGTGGCACCGCCGACCATGTTGCAGGCGTGGACCATGGCGGGGCTGCCCGGGTACGCGGAACGGTCGGGACCCTATGACGACCTGCTCACGCTGTTGGACGGCGCCGGATACACCTCGGTCGTCGCGACCGACTGCGAGCAGGAGTACCTGCGGCCGCTGCGGTCCGGGGACACGATCACTTTCGACGCGGTGATCGAGTCGGTTTCCCCGCTCAAGACGACGAAGCTGGGGGCGGGCCACTTCGTCACGACACGTATGGATGTGCGGGCGGACGGCGAACCGGCGGGCAGACACCGGTTCCGCATCCTGAAGTACGCACCCGCGCACCGGGACGCACCATCGGTCGGGGTCGCGAGCGCCCCGGATACGCCGAAGAGGCGGGTGGCCGGGTCGGAGAGTGCTCGGGTTTCGCCGGAGAGGCTGGCAGTCGGGTCGGAGAGTGCCCGGGTCTCGCCGGAGAGGCTGGCGGCCAGGTCCGAGAGTGCCCGGCTCTCACCGGAGAGGCTGGCGGCCAGGTCCGAGAGTGCCCGGCTCTCACCGGAGAAGCTGGCGGCCGGGTCCGAGAGAGCCGGGTCCGAGAGTGTCCCGGTCCCGCCGGAGAAGCTCCGGCCCCGCCCCGTCGTGAACCGGGACAATGCCGGGTTCTGGGAAGGCGTTGCGGAGCACCAGTTGCTCATCCAGCGCTGCCGGGGCTGCGACACACTGCGCTTCCCTTGGCTTCCGGGATGCAATGCGTGCGGCGGCCAGGACTGGGACACCGTCCCGGCGAGCGGCGCAGGCACGGTCTTCAGTTACGTCGTCATGCACCACCCGCCCTTCCCGGCCTTCGACCCGCCGTACGCGGTGGGCCTGATCGAGCTGGCGGAAGGGGTCCGCGTCGTCAGCAACGTCGTCGGGGTGCCCTGCGACCAAGTGCGCATCGGGATGCCGGTCGGCCTGGAGTTCCTGCGCGTGGATGAGGAGCTGGAGCTGCCGGTGTTCCGGGCCGCCGAGGGTGGTGAGGCGTGACACGCACTCCACCCCGGCCGCGGAGCAGGCGGCGGTCCAGGAGCCGGCCCGGACCACCCCTCCCCCCCCCGGCACTTCCTGCCAGGGAGAGAGAGACAGCTCGACGGGTATCTCGGCGGCGGACCGGAAGTACTGGAGGAGTTGGTCGACGTGATCGTAGGGGAGCCGCATGAGCGGGGATGAAGTGCTGCTGAAGGTGGGCGCGGAGCTGCCACCCCTGACGATCCCGGTCACCCGGACTTTGATCGTCGCCGGGGCGATCGCTTCCCGTGACTACCAGGACGTGCACCACGATGTGGAGCTGGCCCGGCAGAAGGGTTCGCCCGACATCTTCATGAACATTCTGACGACGAACGGACTGGTGGGCCGTTACATCACCGATCACTTCGGTCCGGCGGCCGTGCTGCGAAAGGTCGCGATACGCCTCGGGGTACCGAACTACCCGGGCGACACGATGGTGTTGACGGGGACGGTCACCGCGGTCGTGGGCGCGGACCAGGACGGAGGTGGCGGCGGGGACGAGGACGGCGGGGCGGCTGGGAGCGAGGGTGCGGGCGCCATCGCCGAGGTGAAGGTGGTCGGGAGGAACGGCCTCGGCAACCATGTCACCGGCACGGTGACCGTCACCGTGCCCCGGGCCGGGCGGGGCCAGTCATGAGCGTGCGCGGGAGGGACCGGCTGGGCGGCAAGGCGGCGATCGCCGGGATCGGTGCCACCCAGTTCTCCAAGGACTCCGGGCGCAGCGAGTTGAAGCTCGCGGTGGAGGCGGTGCACGCGGCGCTCGGCGACGCGGGCCTGTCCCCCGCCGATGTGGACGGGCTGGTCACGTTCACGATGGACACCAGCCCGGAGATCACCGTGGCGCAGGCCGCAGGGATGGGTGAGCTCTCTTTCTTCTCGCGGGTGCACTACGGAGGCGGCGCCGCGTGCGGCACCGTGCAGCAGGCGGCCCTCGCGGTGGCGAGCGGGGTGGCCGAGGTGGTGGTCTGCTATCGGGCGTTCAACGAGCGGTCGGGCAGACGCTTCGGCTCCGGGGTGCAGTACCGGGAGGCCTCGGCGGAGGGTGCGGCGCTCGGCTGGAACCTGCCGTTCGGGCTGCTCACCCCGGCGTCCTGGGTGGCGATGGCGGCCCAGCGGTATCTGTACGCCTACGGTCTGACCCCCGAGGCGTTCGGCCAGGTCGCGGTGGTGGACCGCAAGTACGCGGCGACGAACCCTGCGGCGTACTTCTTCGGAAAGCCGATCACCCTCGCCGACCACGCGGCCTCGCGCTGGATCGTCGAACCGCTGCGCCTGCTGGACTGCTGCCAGGAGACGGACGGCGGGCAGGCGATCGTCGTCACCAGCGTCGAGCGGGCCCGCGATCTGCCGCGGCCGCCCGCGGTGATTGTCGCGGCGGCGCAGGGCGCGGGCCGGGCGCAGGAGCAGATGACCAGCTTCTACCGGGACGGCCTGACGGGGCTGCCGGAGATGAGCGTGGTGGCGCGGCAGTTGTGGCGCAGCGCCGGACTCGGGCCCGGGGAGGTGGATGTCGGCATCCTGTACGACCACTTCACTCCGTTCGTGCTGATGCAGTTGGAGGAGTTCGGGTTCTGTGCGCGCGGCGAGGCGGCCGGCTTCGTCGCGGAGGAGCGGCTGCCGCTCAACACACACGGCGGACAGCTGGGGGAGGCGTATCTGCACGGGATGAACGGCATAGCGGAAGGGGTGCGGCAGGTGCGGGGGACGGCGGTGAACCAGATATCCGGCGCGGCCACGGCACTGGTCACCGCGGGCACCGGGGTCCCCACATCGGGTCTGATTCTGGGGTCGGACGGCTGAACGGCGGGCGTGTCCGCGGCACGGGTGCGCGGGCGGCCCCTTCACTCGGTTCATGTATCGGTACAAGATGATCATTGGACTGGTGGTGCTCGTCCTGGGGGCCGGGATCCTGCCGACGACGGGCGCGGTGGCCGCTGCGAGTGCGGTGGGTGCGACGGGGACGGTGGGGTCGGCGCGCTCGGAGGGTGAGGTGGCGCGGCCGGCCGGGGCGACGGGGCCCGGGGCCTGGGGCGCGTCGGTGCGCACGTTCCACGGCTGGGGGTTCGACAGCTGCAGGGCGCAGTCCCTGGACACGATGGGGCGGTGGCGGGCCTCTCCGTACCAGGCGGTGGGGGTCTACTTCGGGGGCCGCGGGCGGGCCTGCCAGACCCAGCGCGCGCTGAACCAGAGCTGGATGCGGGAGGTGGACGAGATGGGGTGGCGGGTGCTGCCGGTGTACGTGGGGTCGCAGTCTCCCTGCGTGCGGTCGAAGCACAAGAAGAAGGTGCGGATCGGCCGGTACCCATGGCAACAGGGGGTGAGCGAGGCGCAGGACGCGGTGCGCCGCGCTCAGGCACTGCTCATCGACGTGCAGAGCCCGCTCTATCTGGACATGGAGGCCTACAACTACCGACAGCGCACGTGCGCGGACGCGACGCTGTCGTTCGTACGGGCGTGGAGCAGGGAGGTGCGGCGGCAGGGGTACCTGCCCGGGTTCTACAGCAGCGCGGATTCGGGGGTGCGGCACATGGAGGCGGCCCGGCGCGCGGGGGTGCGGGATCTGCCCTCGGTGATGTGGTTCGCGCGCTGGCGCACCAAGCCCCATCTCTCCGGGGAACCGGCGCTGGCGGCGACCGCCTGGCACCCGCAACGCCGCATCCACCAGTACGCGGGCAACGTGAAGGAGCGGCACGGCGGCCGCACCCTGGTGATCGACCGGAACCTGCTGCACGCTCCGGTGGCCCGGATCGGCTGAGCCGGGCGGCGGCCGGGCAGGCCCCCGCGGACGTGCGGCCGCGGTGCGGTTCTCGGGGGTGAACCCTCAGGGTCCGCACCGCGTCCTCCACCTTCAGGAGGTGGGGCCACCACCCCGCGTACAACCTGAGGCGGAGGTCGCTTCGGGACCTCCGGCCGATCCGTAGGAGCGGGGTGCGCTCATAGCGTGGAGCCATGACCGCAACCCTGGCGCCTGTCCGCACCAGCGCATCGAAGCCGGTGACGCGTACCTCCGCGACGCAACCCGCGCACCCGTCGCTCCCCGGGCGCCCGTCGCTCCCCGGACACGCGGGGCACGCGGTGTACCCGTCCTTCGCGTCGTACGTCCGGGCGCGCCAGCCCCTGTTGCTGCGTACCGCCCGGTCGCTGACGGCGAACCCGAGCGATGCCGAGGACCTGCTGCAGACCGCGCTCACGAAGACGTACGTCGCGTGGGACCGGATCGAGGACCACCGGGCGCTCGACGGGTACGTCCGCCGGGCTCTGCTGAACACACGGACCTCGCAGTGGCGCAAGCGCAAGGTCGACGAGTTCGTCTGCGACGAGCTGCCGGAGCCGACGACGCCGGTGGCCGGGGACCCGGCCGAGCAGCAGGCGCTGCACGACGCGATGTGGCGCGCCATCCTGAAGCTGCCCGCCCGGCAGCGGGCAATGGTCGTGCTGCGGTACTACGAGGACCTGAGCGAGGCCCAGACGGCCGAGGTGCTCGGGGTCTCCATCGGGACGGTGAAGAGCGCGGTCTCGCGGGCGCTCGGCAAGCTGCGTCAGGACCCCGAGCTGGTGCCCGAGCGGGGCTGAGCAGGGGATCCACGCACGGCACGCGGTGATCGATCATTCCCGGAGCTAGTGACATACCACGCGGTATGTGGAAAGAATCGGCGGAACCCTACTGCTCCGTAGCGCCCACCGGGAGGACGCCGTGCTGAGCACGATGCAGGACGTACCGCTGACTGTGACCCGCCTGCTGCACCACGGGGTGCGTGTCCACGGCACCTCGCTGATCACCACCTGGACCGGCGAGGGCGAGCCGCACCGCCGGACGTTCGCCGAGGTGGGCGCCCGTGTGGCCCAGCTCGCGCACGCGCTCCGGGATGACCTGGGGGTGCGGGGCGACGACCGGGTCGCGACGCTGATGTGGAACAACGCGGAGCACGTCGAGGCATACTTCGCCGCTCCCGCCATGGGCGCGGTGCTGCACACCCTGAACCTCCGTCTCCCCGCGCAGCAGCTGACGTGGATCGTGAACCACGCGGCGGACCGGGTGATCATCGTCAACGGTTCGCTGCTGCCGCTGCTCGCACCGTTGCTGCCCGGTCTCACGACGGTCGAGCACATCGTCGTCTCGGGCCCCGGTGACCGGTCGGTCCTCGACGGCGTCCGCCCGCAGGTGCACGAGTACGAGCAGCTCATCGCCGGGAAACCGGTCGCGTACGACTGGCCGGAGCTGGACGAGCGCCAGGCTGCGGCCATGTGCTACACCTCCGGCACCACGGGGGACCCGAAAGGTGTCGTCTACTCGCACCGTTCGATCTACCTGCACTCGATGCAGGTGAACATGGCGCAGTCGATGGGTCTGACCGACTCCGACACCTCGCTCGTGGTGGTCCCGCAGTTCCATGTGAACGCGTGGGGGCTGCCGCACGCCACGTTCATGACCGGTGTGAACATGCTGATGCCGGACCGCTTCCTGCAACCCGCGCCGCTCGCCGAGATGATCGAGTCGCAGCGTCCGACGCACGCCGCGGCCGTGCCCACGATCTGGCAGGGCCTGCTCGCCGAACTCACCGCCAGGCCGCGCGACGTCTCCACGCTCACCCAGGTCACCATCGGCGGCTCCGCCTGTCCGCCCTCCCTGATGAAGGCCTTCGACGACCTGGGCATGCGCGTCTGTCACGCCTGGGGCATGACGGAGACGTCACCGCTGGGCACGGTCTCGCGGCCGCCGGCCGGGGTCGAGCCGGGCAGTGACGAGGAGTTCGCGTACCGGCTCACGCAGGGGCGGTTCCCGGCCGGGGTCGAGGCGCGCCTGAGCGGCCCCGGCGGCGAGCACCTGCCCTGGGACGGGGAGTCCGCGGGCGAGCTGGAGGTCCGCGGCAACTGGATCGCGGGCGCGTACTACGGCGGCGCGGACGGCGAGCCGCAGCGGCCCGCCGACAAGTTCAGCGAGGACGGCTGGCTGAAGACCGGCGATGTCGGCACCATCAGCCCCGACGGCTATCTCACCCTCACCGACCGTGCCAAGGACGTCATCAAGTCCGGCGGCGAGTGGATCTCCAGCGTCGACCTCGAGAACGCGCTGATGTCGCACCCCGATGTCGCGGAGGCGGCCGTCGTGGCCGTGCCCGACGAGAAGTGGGGGGAGCGGCCGCTCGCCACCGTCGTACTGAAGGAGGGGGCGAGCGCCGACTTCCGGACGCTGCGGGCGTTCCTCGCGGAGCGGGTCGCCAAGTGGCAGCTGCCCGAGCGGTGGACGGTCATTCCCGCAGTCCCCAAGACCAGCGTCGGCAAGTTCGACAAGAAGGTGCTGCGCAAGCAGTACGCGGACGGAGAGCTGGCCGTCACGGAGCTGTGAGCACCGGCCCCGGCGTGGACGGCCCACACCGGGGCCCACGTCCACGCCCGGGTCTCAGCCCCGCAGCGCGGTGTTTCACGTGAAACAGCAACACGAAGGGCGGCCCGCAACGGGCCGCCCTTCCGCATCAGTTGACGTCGCCGCTCAGTTGGTACCGATCTTCGCCAGCAGGTCCACGATCCGGCTCTGCACCTCGGTGCTCGTCGAGCGCTCCGCCAGGAACAGCACCGTCTCCCCCGCCGCGAGCCGCGGCAGGTCGGCGCGGTCGACGGCGGCCGTGTAGACGACGAGAGGCGTGCGGTTCAGCTGCCCGTTCGCCCGCAGCCAGTCGATGATGCCCGCGCGGCGACGGCGTACCTGAAGCAGATCCATGACCACCAGGTTCGGCCGCATCTGGGCCGCCAGGGTCACCGCGTCCGCGTCGGTCGACGCCCGCGCGACCTGCATCCCGCGCCGCTCCAGCGTCGCGGTCAGCGCGAGCGCGATCTCCTCGTGCTCCTCGATGAGCAGGACCCGTGGCGGGTGCTGCTCACTGTCGCGCGGGGCCAGTGCCTTCAACAGCACCGCCGGATCGGCGCCGTACGCCGCCTCGCGTGTCGCCTGCCCGAGCCCCGCCGTCACCAGGACCGGCACCTCGGCCGCGACGGCGGCCTGCCGCAGCGACTGAAGCGCGGTGCGCGTGATCGGCCCGGTCAGCGGGTCCACGAACAGCGCGGCCGGGAACGCCGCGATCTGCGCGTCGACCTCCTCGCGCGAGTGCACGGTCACCGGCCGGTAGCCGCGCTCGCTCAGCGCCTGCTGCGTCGTCACGTCCGGCGCGGGCCAGACCAGGAGCCGACGCGGGTTGTCGAGGGGCTCCGGGGGCAGCTCGTCGTCCATGGGCCGCGGTTGCGGCTTGTCGGCGATCTCGACCGCCCCGCCCGGACCGTCCAGCGGCTCGGGCCCCTCGTCGGCGTCCTGGGCCGGGGCGCCGATCGCGTAGGAACGACCGCGGCCCTCCGAGGAGTTCGGGGCCGGCCGAGACGGCTGGGGCTGCGGATGCGGGCGGGCCGTTGCGCCCCGGCCCGGAGCGGCGGCCGGGGCCGTTCCGCGCGCCGGGGGCTGTGCCGCTGCCTGGGGTGCGCCCGGCGCCGCCTGGCCCGTCCCCTGCGCCGGCGTCCGCGTGTCGGCGGCGGCCTCGGGCTGTTCCGGCCGGGTGGAGAGCCGGCGCCGACGGCCACCGCCGCCGCCCTGGGTCTGCGTCTCCTGCGGCACGCCCCCCGCCGGCGTGGCGCCGGGCCGGGCGGGCTGCTGCACGGGCGCGGCACCCTGCGGCCGACGCTGCTGATCGGTGGCCTGCCGCCCGAACGGGACCCCCTGACCGAGGGTGCGCACGCTGAACGCGCGGCCCTGCGTCGAGTTCGTGTCCCCGGACGGCTGCTGCGGCTGCGGCGCCTCCGCGGGCAACGGCTGCGCGGCACGCGCCCGCGCCGCGTTCTCCGGGCGGGCGGCCTGGCGGGGCGTGCCCTGCGGCGGCGTACCGGCCGGATGCGGCTGCGGCGGCGTGTGGTCGTCCGCCTGATGCCCGGCGGCGCCGTCATGCCGCTGCGACGCGTCCGGCAGCGGGGCGGCCTGGGCGGCGGGCGCGTGGGCCGCGGTGCTGCGCGGGGCGCCGGGTTGCGGGTCGGCGGCCTGCGGGCCAGCGGCGTGGGGGCCTGCGGCGTGCGCACCACTGGCCTGTGCCACACCGAACGCGGAAGCGTCCAGCTGTCCGTCTACGTCCCGCTGTCCGGCTACGTCTACGGCGGTGGGGGCGGGAGCGGCGGCATGAGCAGCCTGGGCCCTGCCCACCCCGCTCGCCGGATACGCCGCGCTCGCGGCCTCCGCGTCGACAGCGGACGCCGCCTCGGGCGCCACCGCCGTGTCCGGGGTCCCCGCCTGGGGCCCGCGGTCGGCCTGGGCCGGCGGCAGCGCGAACACCTCGCGGGGCGCCGCGTCGTCCATGGCCGCGGCAGCTTGCGCGGCACCCAGCGCACGCCGTGCCCGGCGCCCGCCAGAGGGCTGATCCGCCCCGGCGTCCTGGGCGGGGACGCCCTGCGCGGGAGCCGCCGGCAGGGCGGGCAGCGCCGCCTGCTCCGCGTCGCCCGCGCGCCGGGCGCGTCGTCCGGTGGGAGCGGGCACGCCCTGCGGCGGCACGGTCTGACCCAGGGCCGGGGAGCCAGCGGCGTGTTCGGCCGCCGTCATCACGGAGCCCTCGGCGGCCGGGCCGGCCTCCACGGACCGTGCCCGGCGCCGTCCGGTGCCGCCGCCATGCCCGTCGGTACCGTCCGCCGCGGCGGGCCCGGGCAGTTCCGGCCGCGGGGCGGCCGCGGCCGGGGCGGCGGGCTCCTCGGGGGCACGCCGTCCGCGCCTGCGGCCCGTACCGCCGGAGGGCCCACTGCCCTGCGCTCCGTCGTCCGCCACCGCGCTGTCCAGGAACGAGTCGACCGAGGGCCCGGCGGTCCGCCTGGCCCGGCGCCGCCCGCCGCCGGTGGCCGCGGTGGCCTGCTCGGGCAGGTTCGGGACGGCCTCGGGGACCGGCTCGGCGTAGGGCGCGACGGGGGTGGTGACGACCCCGGCGCCGCTGCCGATCGGCACTTCGAGCACGTACGCGCTGCCGCTCATCCCCGGCATCTCGTGCGTCTGCAGCACACCGCCGTGGGCCCGCACGATGCCCTGGACGATCGGTTCGTGCACCGGGTCGCCGCCCGCGTAGGGGCCCCGCACCTCGATGCGGACGCTCTCGCCCCGCTGCGCGGCGGCCACGACGACGGTGGAGTCGACGTAACCGGCGCCCGCGGGAACCCGCGCGTTGCCCGTCGCGTCGATCCCGGCCACGTCGGCGATCAGGTGCGCGAGCGCGGTCGCGAGCCGCCCCGCGTCCACCTCGGCCTCGATCGGCGGCGCGTGCACGGCGAACTGGACGCGCCCGGGACCGATCAGCTCCACGGCCCCGTCCACACCGGCGGCGACGACGGTGTCCAGCATCACCGGCGTACGGACCAGCTGTTCGCCGCCGGCGTCGAGGAGCTGGTAGGCGAGCACGTTGTCGACGAGGGTGGTGATCCGCGAGTAGCCCGCGGAGAGGTGGTGCAGGACCTGGTTGGCCTCGGGCCACAGCTGTCCGGCGTCGTCCGCGGCCAGCTGGCCCAGCTCGCGCCGGAGTTCGTCGAGCGGGCCGCGCAGCGACTGGCCGAGGACGGCGAGGAGCTGCGAGTGCCGCGCGGCCAGCTCCTCGAACCGGTCCTTCTCCCGCTCGGCGAACGCGGCACCGCGCTCGCGCTCGGCGGAGAGTTCCTCGGCGTGCTCCTCGCGGGTGGCGGCGAGTTCGGCGGCCAGCTCCTCGCGTACGCGGGCCAGCTCGGCGGCGTGCTCCTCGCGCTCCTGCTCCGCGGCCTGGTCGCGCCGGGCGATCTCCTCGGCGTGCTCGGTGACCAGCTTGTCGTAGGGGCGCCGGTCGGTGAAGGTCATGACGGCGCCGACCAGTTGGTCGCCGTCGCGCACGGGTGCCGTCGTCATGTCGACGGGCACCTTCTCGCCCTTCTTGTTCCACAGGACCTGCCCGCGCACCCGGTGCTTGCGCCCGGAGCGCAGGGTGTCGGCGAGCGGCGACTCCTCGTACGGGAACGGCTCGCCCTCGGGCCGGGAGTGCAGGACGAGCGGGTGCAGCTCCTGGCCGCCGAGGTCGCTGGCGCGGAAGCCGAGGATCTGCGCGGCGGCAGGGTTGACCAGAACGATCCGGCCGTCGGTGTCGGTGCCGACGACCCCCTCGGCGGCGGCCCGCAGGATCATCTCGGTCTGCCGCTGCGAACGGGCCAGCTCGGCCTCGGTGTCGAGCGTGCCGGACAGATCGCGGACGACGAGCATGAGCAGCTCGGAACCGCTGTAGGAACCGCTGCCCATGCTGTACGGGTCCACCGCGTCGCGGGCGCCGTCGGCGACGTTCGCGCTGGTCACCTCGACGGGGAAGTCACTGCCGTCGGTGCGCCGGGCGATCATCCGCGTCGGCTTCGTGCGCCCGCGGTCGTCGGTGGCCGTGTCGGGCCTGCGCATCGAGCCGGGGATCAGCCGGGAGTCGAACTCCGGCAGCAGATCGAGCAGTCCGCGCCCCACCAGGGCCGTGCCCGGGGCCTCGAAGGCCTCGAGAGCGATGGAGTTGGCGTTGACGACCGTCCCATTGGTGTTGACCAGCACCAATGCGTCAGGGAGTGCATCGAGTATGGCTGCGAGGCGAGCAGCGCCTCGGGATGGCCTGCTGCTCACGACGACGCTTCCTCCCTGATTCACCGCGACTTGCCGACCGTGCGGGCCATCTTGCCTCGCGGCCCGCAGCGTGTCACGGAAGGGAGTCTACGGGCAGTGGTCGCGCTCGCGGCGCCGGATGAGAGGGAGCCCACGTAGAGGATGTGCGGACCCCGTGCGCGCCGGGTCGCGGCGAGGTGACCGCGGGACCGAGGGTCACGGCGTCGTCGCAGGCAGCACGGGAACCATCCGGCGCCACCGGGAGATCTCACAACCGTCGGTCAGTTTGTACGAGGAGTCGACGCGGTGTCCGTGCCAGGTCCCGGTGATGTGGGCGGTGGCGTTCCCCCCGTACTGCATCGTGCAGTACGTCCCCTTGGGTACCGGCGCGAACGGGTCCTGGTCGTCGTCCGCCAGCTCGTCGAGCCGCTTGCAGGCGCCGGCCGGGTCGGCGTGGGTGCCGCGGTCGGGGTGGCACCGCAGGTCGTACGTGCCGTCCTTGCCGGCACCCGCGTCGACGACGGAGACGGTCAGGTGGTCGCCGCCGACAGTGCCGAGGGCGCCGCCGCCCCAGCCGTCGAGGGAGCCGTACGGGGACGGGGGGATCCGGGTCGGGCCCGTGTCGGCGTGCGCGGTGGCGGGCACCGCCGTGAGGGCCGCGACCGAGGCGGCGGCGGTGAGGAGCAGGCGGGAGGAGAGGTGTCGGATCAACATGCGCTGCCTAACGGGTGGACCCGCCATGACGTTGCGCCCCGCGGCCCGGGCTTTGCCCTGCGGCCTGAGCGCCTAGTACCGTGGGGGGCGATTGGTGACACGGCGCTGAACTGTGTCATCATCTGCACGCACCGGTTCGCGCTCGCGCGACACGGTTGTGCGGGAGGCGTCGCCTAGTCCGGTCTATGGCGCCGCACTGCTAATGCGGTTTGGGACTTAAATCCCATCGAGGGTTCAAATCCCTCCGCCTCCGCAGCAAGATCCGAAGCCCCGGTCCACACGGACCGGGGCTTCGTCGTTCCCGGCCCGGCGGCGCCCCGCGCTCGTACCCGCTCCTGCGGGCGTTTGCGCAGGTCACAACGGGTGTGGTCAACGGATTTCACATGGCGGCGGCAGTCATGTAATGTTCTTCCTGTCGCCGCGAACGGGCCGAAAGGCCGGAGAGCGAAGACCAAAACAAAAGACAAGCACTCGTAGCTTAACGGATAGAGCATCTGACTACGGATCAGAAGGTTGCAGGTTCGAATCCTGCCGAGTGCACACAGGTAAGAGGCCCCCGGAGATGATCCGGGGGCCTCTTGCGTTGCGCTCGGGCCTCTCCTTGACGTGCGGCTCTGCCGTCCCTAGCCTCATGCCGCTCAGGTGAGCCGCATGGTGCGAGACCGGGCACGGGGTGGGGACACAAGCCGATGACCTGGTACTTCAGAGTGCTCAGAAACTACTTCGGGTTCCGCGGGCGAGCCGGCCGCAAGGAATACTGGATGTACACGCTGTTCAACATGGTGATCCTGTACGCGTTGTGGGGTCTCGGCACCGCTCTTGACCAGCCCTTGTACTGCTTCGGCTACGCGCTGGCGGTCGCCGTCCCCACGGTCGCGGTCGGTGTGCGGCGGCTTCGTGACGCCGGGTTCAGCGGGTGGCTGATGTTGCTCATGCTGGTGCCCCCGGCAGGGGCGATCGCTCTTGTCGTCCTTCATGCCAAGGAGAGCAAGCCGGAGATGCGCGCCTACGCTCCCGGCCCGGACGCGGCATGGACCGCATCGCCTCCGGCCGGACGCTGAGTCTGTCCGGCGGCGTTGTCAGTGGGCTGCGGCATGCTGGCCGTATGACGTGGTGGTGCACCGGGATGCGATGGGGTGGGGGTGGGCCCTCGTTCGGGTGGACGGGGGTCGGGGGCGAGCGGGAGAGCTCGGTGCGGTTCGGGGAGACGGTGGCGTTCCGGGTGGGCGGGGCGCGGCGGTGTCTTGGGGTGTGGCGCGGCGGGCGGCGTTCGGTGTGTCCGGGGCGGGACGCCGTGCCGGTGCGGGGGACCCGGGCGCAGTGCGGGGAGTGCGCGGGGATCGACCGGGCGCGGTCGGTCGCGGCGGACACCGTCGCTGATGATCCCCGGCCGTACCACGTGTATCTCGCCTGGTTCGGGGACGGGCTCGTGAAGGTGGGGATCACGGGGGTGGCGAGAGGGAGCGCGCGGCTGTTGGAGCAGGGGGCCGTGGCCTACACGTGGTTGGGGCGCGGGCCCCTGATGGCTGCGCGGCGGGCCGAGGAGCTGTTGCGGGTGGCGCTGGGCGTGCCCGACCGCATTCCCTACGAGCGCAAGCGCGCCGTCCGGGCCGGCCTGGGGGACGCGGACGAGCGGGGCGGCGCGTTGGTGCGGGCGCATGCCGTGGCCGTGGGGCTCGGGGAGTGGCCCGAGTCCCTGGAGCGGATGCCGTGCCGGGTCGTCGGGCACGGTGCGGCGTTCGGGCTCGCGGCGATCGACCGGGTGGACGCCGTGGTGGCCGGGCTCGCCGAAGGCGCCGTGGTGGCGGGCGCCGTGGCTGCCGCCGCCGGGCCCGATCTGCATCTCGTCGAGCCGGGCGGGCGGCGGCTCGTGGTGGATACGCGGGTGCTGGCCGGCTGGCCGCTGGAACGGGCCGCTGTGCCGGTGAGCGGGGCCGGGGTTCTGGTCCGGGAGGTGCCGGCTGTGCAAAGTGGGTTGTTCTAGGGGCCGTGAGCCGGGGGGCGGCCGGCCTTGGCCGCCTGAAGCGTGCCGTCCCAGGTGAGGGGGGGCAGGGACGGCTCTCGTGGGGGCGCCCCGGTCCCGGGAGTGTGGACAGCGCGCGGCCCGCGGGTGACCGTGGGGGCCATGTGTGATCACGCCGATGTCGCCCCGGACCCGTCCTCGTCGGGCGCGTCCGTCCCCCGACTGCCCAGTCCGCGGCAAGAGGCCGCCCCCGTCGCCGCGTTCCTCGAACGGCACCGGTTGCCCGGGCTCGTCGATGTGCATACCCACTTCATGCCCGAGCGCGTGCTGCACAAGGTGTGGGCGTACTTCGACGCCGCCGGCCCGCTCGTGGGGAGCGAGTGGCCGATCACGTACCGGGAGGAAGAAGCGCAACGGCTGGCCCGGCTGCGGGAGTTCGGGGTCGTCGCCTTCACCTCCCTGTTCTATCCGCACAAGCCCGGGATGGCGGAGTGGCTCAACGGCTGGGCCGCCGGCTTCGCCGCCCGTACCCCCGACTGTCTGCACTCCGCCACCTTCTATCCGGAGCCGGGCGTGGCGGCGTACGTGCGCCGAGCGGTCGAGGCGGGGGCGCGGGTCTTCAAGGCGCATGTGCAAGTAGGGGCGTACGACCCGAACGATCCGCTGCTCGATCCCGTGTGGGGACTGCTCGCCGAGGCCGGGGTGCCGGTCGTGACGCACTGCGGTTCGGGGCCCGCGCCGGGCAGGCACACCGGCCCCGGACCCATCGCGCGGCTGCTCGCGCGGCACCCTCGGCTCCCGCTCGTCGTCGCCCACCTGGGGATGCCGGAGTACACCGGCTTCCTGGACCTGGCGGAGCGGTACGGGCAGGTGCGGCTCGACACGACGATGGCGTTCACCGACTTCAGCGAGCGGCGGGCGCCGTTCCCGCCGCGGGAGCTGGGGCGGCTCCTGGAGCTGGGGGACCGGGTGCTGCTGGGCAGCGACTTTCCCAATATCCCCTACCCGTACGTGCATCAGCTGGAGGCGATCGAGCGGCTCGGGCTGGGGAGCGAGTGGGTGCGGGCAGTCTGTTACGCGAACGGGGCGGCGCTGTTCAGGATCTGAGGGCCTGGGGTGGGTGCGGGTCGTGTGGGGTGGGTCGGTCGTGGGTAAGTAGCGCGCGGACCCCTTGGTCCAGACCAACTCCCTGGAGGTGTCGGTGTGTTGAGGCGATGCGTGCTGTGGCTGATGGCCGCCGCCGTCGGGCTGCTGGGTGGCGTCGTCGCGCCAGGGGCGGCGAGCGCCGCCCCTGGCGCGGGCGGGCACGGGCGGTTCGTCGTCAGCGAGGCGCAGTTCGAGCGGATGTTCCCGCACCGGGACTCCTTCTTCACGTACGACGGCCTGGTGCGGGCCACCGCGGCGTACCCGCGCTTCGCCCGTACCGGCGGCGCCGCGCTGCGCAGGCGGGAGGCCGCCGCCTTCCTCGCCAACGTCAGCCATGAGACGGGCGGGCTGTACTACGTCGTCGCGCAGAACAAGGAGACGTACCCGGTCTTCTGCGACGAGAGCCAGAGCTACGGGTGCCCGGCCGGGCACGACGCCTACTACGGGCGCGGCGCGATCATGCTCAGCTGGAACTTCAACTACAAGGCCGCAGGTGACGCCCTCGGCCTGGATCTGCTGCACGATCCGTGGCTGGTCGAGCGGGATCCGGCCGTGGCCTGGATGACCGCCCTCTGGTACTGGAACACGCAGACCGGCCCCGGGACCCTGACCGGGCACGAGGCGATGGTGGAGCGGGCCGGTTTCGGCGAGACGATCCGCAGTCTGAACGGGACCGCGGAGTGCGACGGCGGCAACACCGCGCAGATGCGCCACCGGGTCGGCCTGTACGTCTCCTTCACCAAGATCCTGCACGTGGGGGCGGGCCACGCACTGACCTGTTAGGCCCCTGCCTGTTTCTCAGCGAATTCACAGGTTCGGGAAAGGACGTTCTCAGAGGCGGGTCGCAGGGTTGCGGTATGACGACGACCTCGCCCCAGGGGCGTACCGAACTGCTGAGGCCGGACGGGAGTCCCGTGCGGGTGCTCGTCGTGGACGACGAGCAGTCGATCACCGAGCTGCTCTCCATGGCCCTGCGCTACGAAGGCTGGCAGATCCGTGCCGCCGCGGACGGGTCCGGAGCGGTGCGCAGCGCGCGCGAGTTCCGGCCCGACGCCGTCGTGCTCGACATGATGCTGCCCGACATGGACGGGCTGAGCGTGCTGGGGCGGCTGCGCCGCGAACTGCCCGACGTGCCCGTGCTCTTCCTGACGGCCAAGGACGCCGTGGAGGACCGGATCGCCGGGCTCACCGCGGGCGGCGACGACTACGTCACCAAGCCGTTCAGCCTGGAGGAGGTCGTCGCGCGGCTGCGCGGTCTGATCCGCCGGACCGGCGCGGCCGACCGGCGCAGCGAGTCCGTGCTGGTCGTGGGCGATCTGATGCTCGACGAGGACAGCCACGAGGTCTCCCGGGGCGGGGCCAACATCCATCTGACGGCGACCGAGTTCGAGCTGCTGCGCTTCCTGATGCGCAATCCGCGGCGCGTGCTCAGCAAGGCGCAGATCCTGGACCGGGTGTGGTCCTACGACTTCGGCGGCCAGGCCAACGTCGTCGAGCTGTACATCTCCTATCTGCGGCGCAAGATAGACGCCGGACGCGAGCCGATGATCCACACCCGGCGCGGCGCCGGTTACCTGATCAAGCCCGCGGCGACCACGGTCACGTGAGGCGGGCCCGCACCCTGCGGACCCGCCTCGTCGTCACCGCCGTCGGGCTGATCGCGCTGGTCGGCGTGGTGATCGGGACGGTGACGACGCTGTCCCTGCACACGTATCTGTACGGGCAGCTGGACGGCAAGGTCGACCAGGTCGTGCGGATGGCCTCGGGGCCCGGCGGCCGCGATCCCGGCGAGGGCGGGCAGCGGCGGGACCTGTCGTTCCTGGGGCTGCCGGGCCCCGGCGGCGAGAAGACCGTGGGCGCGCTGGTCGGCGCCGACGGCTCGCTCACCCGGGCGGCCACGTCCGACCCGGACTCCCCCACCCGCATGACCGGGCTGAGCGACGCCCAGACGCAGGCCCTCGCCGCCGTCCCCCGCGACCGCCACCCCCACAGCGTCAGCCTCCCCGGGCTCGGGGAGTACCGCGTCCAGCTGTCCAGGGACGGCACCTTGCTCGCCGGTCTGCCGTCCACGGACGTCGACGCGACCCTGAACCGGCTCGTCGTCATCGAACTCTCCGTCACCGGCGCCGGCCTGCTCGCCGCCGGAGTCACCGGCGCCGTCATGGTCGGCGTCGCCCTGCGCCCCCTGCGCCGGGTCGCCGCGACCGCGACCCGCGTCTCCGAACTCCCCCTGCACAGCGGCGAGGTCGCCCTCCACGAACGGGTGCCGGACGCCGAGGCCGACCCGCGGACCGAGGTCGGGCAGGTCGGGGCCGCGCTCAACCGGATGCTCGACCACGTGCACGGCGCCCTCACCGCGCGCCAGCAGAGCGAGACCCGCGTACGCCAGTTCGTCGCGGACGCCAGCCATGAGCTGCGCACGCCGCTCGCCTCCATCCGGGGCTACGCCGAGCTGACCCGGCGCGGGCGCGAGGAGACCGGGCCCGACACCCGGCACGCGCTCGGCCGCATCGAGTCCGAGGCGCACCGGATGACCGGCCTGGTCGAGGACCTGCTGCTGCTCGCCCGGCTCGACGCGGGGCGGCCGCTGTCGTACGAGCCGACGGACCTGTCGCCGCTCGTGGTCGACGCGCTCGGCGACGCCCGCGCCGCCGGGCAGGACCACGTCTGGCGGCTCGACCTGCCCGGCGAACCGGCGACCGTGCTCGCCGATTCCGCCCGCCTGCACCAGGTCCTGGTCAACCTGCTGGCCAACGCCCGTACGCACACGCCCCCGGGCACCACCGTCACCGCGCGCGTGCACCGGCAGGGGCCCTGGGTCCGCCTCGCCGTGCAGGACGACGGGCCCGGGATCCCCGCCGGGCTGCTGCCGCGCGTCTTCGAGCGGTTCGCCCGCGGTGACTCCTCGCGCTCGCGCAAGGCGGGCTCCACCGGGCTCGGGCTCGCCATCGTGCAGGCCGTCGCGGCCGCGCACGGCGGTGCCGTGAGCGTCGACAGCGTCCCCGGCCGGACCGTGTTCACCGTGCATCTGCCCGCCCACGCCGGGCCCGTCACGTACTCACAGGCAGGGCACAGCCTCACCACACAGCGGTGACAGGGCAGTTGGCGACCGTCGGTGGCATGCGAACCGACTCTTCCGAGGGCCTCGGCCCCACCGCCTCGTGGTTCGGGGCGCTGCCGGCGCGGGAGCACCTCCACGCGGGCAGCGGCGACACCCCGGTCCTGGACGTCGTCGTCCCCGTATACAACGAGGAGAAGGACCTCGGCGCGTGCGTCCGCAGACTCCACGACCACCTCCTGCGCACCTTCCCCTACCGCTTCCGCGTCACCGTCGCGGACAACGCGTCCACGGACTCCACTCCCCGGGAAGCCGCCCGGCTGATCGCGGACCTGCCCGAGGTCAGGTACGTCCGCCTGGAGCAGAAGGGGCGCGGGCGGGCGCTGCGCACCGTCTGGTCGGCGTCCGACGCGCCGGTCCTCGCGTACATGGACGTGGACCTGTCCACCGACCTCAACGCCCTGCTGCCGCTGGTCGCCCCGCTCATCTCCGGCCACTCGGACCTGGCGATCGGCTCCCGTCTCGCCCGCAGCTCGCGGGTGGTGCGCGGGCCGAAGCGCGAGTTCATCTCGCGGGCCTACAACCTGATCCTGCGCGGTTCGCTCCAGGCCCGCTTCTCCGACGCCCAGTGCGGGTTCAAGGCGATCCGGCGCGATGTCGCGCAGGTGCTGCTGCCGCTGGTGGAGGACACCGGCTGGTTCTTCGACACGGAGATGCTGGTGCTCGCCGAACGCGCCGGACTGCGGATCCACGAGGTACCCGTCGACTGGATCGACGACCCGGACTCCACCGTCCACATCGTCCGGACCGCCACCGAGGACCTGAAGGGCGTCTGGCGCGTCGGCACGGCGCTGGCCACCGGCTCGCTCGCCCTGGACCGGCTCGCCCGCCCCTTCGGCGACGACCCGCGCGACCGGCTGCCGGGCGTGCCCAGGGGCCTCGCCCGCCAGCTGGTCGGCTTCTGCGTCGTCGGCGTGCTGTCGACGCTGCTCTACCTCCTGCTCTACTCCGGGTTCCGGACGTTCTCGGGGGCGCAGCTCGCCAACGCGCTCGCCCTGCTCGTCTCCGCGGTCGCCAACACCGCGGCCAACCGGCGCCTGACCTTCGGCGTGCGCGGCCGCGACCGGGCCGTGCGCCACCAGGCCCAGGGCCTGGTCGTCTTCGGCATCGGACTCGCGCTGACCAGCGGCTCGCTCGCCGCCCTGAACGCGGCCTCCGGCGCCCCCGCCCACTCCACCGAGCTGGCCGTGCTCGTCGCGGCCAACCTCGCCGCGACGGTGCTGCGCTTCCTGCTCTTCCGGGCCTGGGTCTTCCCCGACCCGGCGCCCGCCCCGGCCGCCGCCTCCGCGCAGGCTCCGCCGGGACGGGACGCCACCGCGCGGGTGCCCGTGCCGGGCGCGCCCACGACCGCCCCCGACCCCAGGGAGCCCCGATGACCACGGACATCCGACCGTACGACGCCGCCCCCGCGGCCCCGTCCGCCCGCGCGGGCCACAGCCGCCCGCAGGGCGCGTTCCCGCGGCGCGTGTGGCGCGGCCGGCCCGAGGACGCGCGCTGGGTGCGCCCGGCCTTCCTCGGCCTGCTGCTCCTCGTCGGCCTCGCCTACCTCTGGAACCTGTCCGCCTCCGGCTACGCCAACTCCTTCTACTCGGCGGCCGCCCAGGCGGGCAGCGAGAGCTGGAAGGCGATGTTCTTCGGCTCGTCCGACGCGGCCAACGCCATCACCGTCGACAAGCCGCCGGCCGCGCTGTGGCCGATGGCGCTCTCCGTCCGCCTCTTCGGCCTGAACTCCTGGGCGGTCCTCGTCCCCCAGGTGCTGATGGCGCTCGCCACGGCCGCCGTCCTGTACGGGGCCGTCCGCCGCAGGTTCAGCGCCGCCGCGGGCCTGATCGCCGTCGTGGTCCTCGCCACGACACCGGTCGCCGCGCTGATGTTCCGCTTCAACAATCCGGACGCGCTGCTCGCGCTTCTCATGACCGGCACGGTCTACTGCGTGCTGCGCGCCCTGGAGCACGCCCGCACGACGTGGCTGGTCCTGGCCGGAGCGGCCGTCGGCCTCGCCTTCCTCACCAAGACGCTCCAGGCGTTCCTGATCCTGCCGCCGCTCGCCGTGCTCTACGCGGTCCTCGCACCGGCGCGGCTGCGCAGGCGGCTCGGACAACTCGTTCTCGCCGGGCTCGCGATGGCCGTCGCGGGCGGCTGGTGGGTGGCGATCGTCGAGCTGTGGCCCGCCTCCTCCCGCCCGTACATCGGCGGCTCCCAGCACAACTCGTTCCTGGAGCTGACCTTCGGCTACAACGGCCTCGGCCGGATCAGCGGCGACGAGACCGGCTCCGTCGGCGGCGGTGGCGGCATGGGCGGCGGCACCGGGCAGTGGGGCGAGACCGGCATCGGCCGGATGTTCAACTCCGAGATCGGCGGCCAGATCTCCTGGCTGCTCCCGGCCGCGCTGATCCTGTTCGCCGCCGGGACCGTGCTGACCTGGCGGGTCAGGCGGACGGACACGGCCCGCGCCGCGTTCCTCGCCTGGGGCGGCGCGCTGCTCATGACCGGCCTGGTCTTCAGCTTCATGGCCGGCATCTTCCACCAGTACTACACGGTGGCCCTGGCCCCCTGCATCGCCGCTCTGACCGGCATGGGCGCCACGGTCCTGTGGGAGGAGCGCTCCCGCGTCCCGGCCGCCGCGACGCTGGGCGCCACCGTCGCCGCCACGGCGCTCTGGGCGTACGTGCTGCTCGGGCGGGTCCCGGACCACCTGCCGTGGCTGCGCTGGGCCGTGCTCGTCGGCGGCCTGCTCGCCGGGCTCGGCCTCGCCTTCGTGGGCCGCCTGGGCCGCCGGCCGGCACTCGGTGCGGCCGGGCTCGGCCTCGTGGCCGCGCTCGCGGCGCCGACCGCGTACACCCTCAGCACGCTGGACACCGGGCACACCGGCTCCATCGTGACGGCCGGCCCGTCCGGGGCGGGCATGAGGGGCGGCGGCCCCGGGGGCGGCGGGTTCCCCGGCGGCGGCAAGGGCGGCGGACCCGGCGGTCAGGGCGGCCAGATGGGACGGCCCCCGACCGGCACCGGCAACCAGCAGGGCGGCTTCCCGGGCGGCGGTATGCCGGGCCGGGGCCAGAACGGCCAGAGCCAGAAGCAGGGCGCGGGCCGCGGCGGGGGCGGCATGGGCGGCCTGCTCAACGGCGCCGAGGTCAGCTCCCGGGCCAAGAAGCTGCTGGAGAAGGATGCCGGTGACTACACCTGGGCGGCGGCCACGGTCGGTTCGCAGAACCAGGCGAGCTACCAACTGGCCACCGGCGCCCCCGTCATGGCGGTCGGCGGCTTCAACGGGACGGACCCGTCCCCGACGCCGGCCCGGTTCAAGCAGTACGTCGAGGACGGGAAGATCCACTACTTCATCGGGAGCGGCAGCGGTTCCGGTGGCGGCATGGGCGGATCGGACTCCGGCTCGGCAGCCGAGATCACGTCATGGGTCGAGGCCCACTTCGAGAAGGTGACGGTCGGGAACGCGACGTTCTACGACCTGACCCAGCGGACGGGCTGACCCCGGCCGGGCCCCTTCCGGAGGGGGCCGGATCAGGGCCGCCCGGTTCACCGCCGCAGCGTCACCTCCGCGACCAGCGGGCGGTGGTCCGACGCCGCCCGCTCGTCCGGCACGGCCGCCGAGCGCACCCGGACGCCCGCGCCCACCGCCACGTAGTCGATCCGCTGCACCGGCGCGTCGGCCGGGAACGTGCCGTCCTCGGCCGGTCCCGCGTCCGTCAGTTCGGTCCACAGCGGGCCCACCGCCACGTAGTCGATCCGCTGCACCGGCGCGTCGGCCGGGAACGTGCCGTCCTCGGCCGGTCCCGCGTCCGTCAGTTCGGTCCACAGCG